>DSAR01000281.1 GCA_011046405.1 Chloroflexota bacterium
ACTACATGTTGGGGAGGGCGAATTTTTTCACGCATATGTAGGGATCAAGATGTCACTTTTGCCATCTTTTCCGTTTTGCACCCTCAGCGTGGTGTTCTTTGCGTTTTCGTTTGAACTTTGACATCTTCACCTTGATCACCTTGGGTTGATACGCGGCCAGAGCCAAAAAGGAGCCATTGACCACCAAATTCTTGCTCGCTGTACAAGGATTCTGTTGTTTAGGCCCTAACTCGTTGAATTTGCTAACGACCAGTTCGATGGCGTGGCGCACCTGCTCGTCAGGATCTTTGACGACAGTGCCGTCTGGCAGACGAAGAGAGCCAGTGGGTAGGCATTGGCGGTAGGTACCACGTTTTACCTGGTTCATGCGCCCCGCGTCCAGGCGCTGGCGTAGCAAATGGATTTCCACCTCGCTCATCGTCCCTTTGAGTCCCAGTAGCAGACGGTCATTGTACAAACGTGGATCGTAGAGGCCATGTCAAAACATTGAATCGAGCGCTTTTGAGACTTCAGAAGTCTGATCCGCGCTTATTTAAACCGTATTGCTTTTAAAACAGTCTCTAAGCGTATCATCTCAATAAACCGGGGCAAACTCGCTCGGGCCGGTCTCCTGACCGTGCCCGCTGTGGCTCGGTCGGGAGACCGGCCACAGCTCCCCAACTTATTGAGAAGATACCTCTAAGCTTTCCGTCCGTGTCGTCTTGCAAAAAAATCGCTCCAGGCTATAATCAAAGTCTATAGAGCGCTATGAAGCCAGGTCGCCAGAACCAACAGCAAACGGCGACATAAGCTTGCAAGAACCATTTATAGCACCCCAACCCACCAACCTACCAATCTACCAACCTACCAACCTACCAACCTACCAACCAAAGGCCCTAGCATATGCCAGTCACAAATAACCGACTTGCTGAAACTGATCTCGTCGTAGCCCTCCGTGAATACCTGCCGGCCTCCCTTGAGCGCCAATGCCTATCGGGCGACGCGATCAAGGACCCCCGTCCCTGTCTGCAACACCTGGACGCCCTTCTGCGAGCGATCTCGACCTACCTGCCCCGCCAGGTCGTCGCGCCGTTAATCGAGAACCCAGAGATGGGCCGGGTCAGGGGCGAGTTCAAATACGGGTCCGTGATGTTCGCCGACATATCCGGCTTCACCGCGATGTCAGAGACGCTCTCCCAACTGGGCAAGGAGGGGGCGGAAGAGGTGACGGCGATCATCAACCGCCTCTTCACCACCCTGTTAGCCGTGGCCGATCGCTACGGCGGCGACCTGCTCAAGTTTGGCGGCGACGCGCTGCTCCTCTTCTTCGGCGACGAGGCCCACGCCCTCAGTGCCTGCCGGGCCGCGCTCGAGATGCAGGAGACGATGGCGCAATTCTCGGAGACTGCCACGTCCCAGGGCGTCTTCCGCCTGCGCATGAGCGTCGGGGTGGGGACAGGCCCGCTCTTCATGGCCCACCTGGGTGCTTCGGAGGAGGGGGTCTCGCGGGGCATGGAGTTCACCGTGATGGGCCAGGCGATGACCCAGATGGCCCAGGCGGAATCCCGGGCCTCGGCCGGCGAGATATTCATCGACGACGAGACGCGCAAGGCGCTCCAGGCGGCGAGCGGCGGAAAGGCGGCGCTTCGAGCCGTCGAGGATGCGCTGGCGGATAAAATGGGCGCCAAAGATCGCTCCGTCCAATTGCACCAGTTGCTCGATTTGCCGGTGGATGCCGATGACCTTCCCGTCAGCCCGCCGGAAGATCCGTTGGCTCGCGCGCCGTCTCTTGCAGAGGACAATCCCCGGCCCTGGATCGAGGAGACGGTCCGGCGCATCCGGGCGCTCTCGCTGTTCCTGCCGCCCGGCCTGCTGGATAAAATCAAGCTGGAGCCAGAGCGCGTCGCCATCGGCGGCGAGTACCGCCCGGTGACCGTTCTTTTCGCCAATTTCTACGGCATCAACGAGATCATCGAGACTCTGGGCGCGACGCGCAGCGCCGAGATCACCGCCATCCTCAACGCCCACTTCGCCACGATGCGGGAGATCATCGACAAATACGGCGGCGTGGTCAACAAGGTCGACACCTACGCCGTGGGCCACCGCATCATGGCGCTCTTCGGCGCGCCCCGTGCCCACATCGACGATCCCGAGCGGGCGGTGCGGGCCGCGCTGGATATGCAGACGGCCATGGATCGCTTCGCCGAGCTGGAGACCTCCTACGGCGCTTTCTCTCTCAAACAGCGCATCGGCATCAACACCGGGCTGGTCTTCGCCGGCAACGTGGGTTCGCTGACCCGGCAGGAGTACTCGGTCATGGGGGACGAGGTCAACCTCGCCGCCCGCCTGATGGGCGCCGCCGCCGAGGACCAGGTGCTCATCAGCCAGGGCACGGCCCGCCAATCGGCCGGCGTCTTCCTGCTCCAGGAACAGGCGCCGGTGCGCGTCAAGGGCAAGTCGAAACCGGTGGCCAATTACGACGCCGTCGGCGTCCAGGAACGGCGCGCGCGCGAGCGCCGACCGATCATCGGGCGGGATGCGGAATGGGCCGTGATCCACACCCGCACCGACCAGGTCCTGGGGGGCGAGCCGCAGATCATCACCCTCGTCGGGACCGCCGGGCTGGGCAAATCGCGTCTCCTGGAGGAGATCGCCGATCATTGGCGCGAGACGCACGGCGCGCTGAGCATCATCGCTTCATGCCCCTCCTTCGGGCGTCACACGCCTTATCTTCCTTGGTTAGATGTGTTGCGCACCCTCTTCGGCCTTGACCCGGCCGATTCCACCCAGGCTAAACTGAACAAAATCGAGACCCTTTTACAAACGGTCGACCCGACCTGGCGCGATTGGACCGTGCTGTTGGGGCGCTTGCTGGGGTTGGACGTCGAGGAAACAGCGCTGATCCGCGCCCTCGACGCCCAGACCCGTCAGCGGATCATCTTCAACGTGGTGGGCGGGTTGGTGAAGTACATTGCCGGCGAACAGCCTTTGTTGCTCGCCATCGACGATATTCAGTGGGCCGACGAGACCTCGGTCGAGCTGATCAATCACGTGGCTCAGCAGGTGACCGGGCGACCGTTCCTGCTGGCGCTGGCCCACCGCCCGGAGGAGTCGCTGAAGCTTGAGGCGGCTGACTTGCCCCATCACATCAACCTGCGCCTGGAGGAGCTTTCTGACGAGGACAGTCTGCGCCTGCTGGACACCCTTCTGCCCACCACGCCCCAGATGCCCCAGCAGCTAAAAGCGTTGATCCTCAAGAACGCCCAGGGCAATCCGCTGTTCATCGAGGCCGTGGCCCACTCGCTGATCGAGAACTACCTCACGCTGGACGAGGAGACCGGCGCCTACCACGCCCGGGCTGACCTGGCGACGGTCGAGGTGCCGGATTCGGTCAACCGGGTGATCATGAGCCGCATCGACCGGCTGGACGAGAGCAGCCGCAACGTGCTCAAGGTGGCCTCGGTCATTGGCCAGGAGTTCCGCTACTGGCTGCTCAGCGAGATCTACCCCCATCGCCAGGCCGAGGGGGAGCTGCGCGAGCGCCTGGACCAGCTCTCTCGGCGGGAGATCCTGGAGGGCCCTCTTCCTGACTTACTGTATCTCTTCCGCCACATCCTGACCCGCGAGGTGGCTTACGAGAGCCTGCTCTACGCCGACCGCCGGCAGTTGCACCGGCACATCGGTCAGTCGATTGAGCGCCAGCAGGCCCAGCGCCTGACCGAGTATTGGGAGGTGCTGGCCTATCACTTCGGCCTGGCCGAGGACTGGGGGAAGGCGATGGGTTATCACCTCAAGGCCGGGCGCAAGGCGCAGGAGATGTACGCCAACGAGGACGCGGTGCACCACTACCGGCAGGCGCTGGAGGACGCGGAGCGGGTGACGGGCGGCGAGCGCCTGAGTCGGCGGCAGTTGGCGGCCCACGAAGGACTGGCCGAGGTGCTGGACACATTGGGCAAGTACGACGAGGCGTTGGCCCATCTGGAGGCGGCGCGGGGGTTGGCGCCGGAGGCGGGCTTCTCGGAGGGGGATGCGGCGCGGCGGCAGGCGGATCTGTGTCGGAAGACGGCGGCGATCTATGAGAAGAAGAGCGATTATGATACCGCGTTCGAGTGGCTGCGTAAAGGACTGGAACTTCTGGAAGATATGGAAGTCATTGAGACAGCCCAGATCTACCGACTAGGTGCCGGGGTGTACCAAAGGCAAGGGAATTACAGTGAGGCCGTTGAATGGTGCAACAGGAGCTTAGTCATCGCCAAAAAGATAGAAGGTCAAACAGGGCACTCAGCCATTGCTCGGGCCAACTACCTGTTGGGATTGATATACTATCGTCTTGGCAAAATGGCTCAAACGATCAAATTATGTCAAAGGAGCTTAGAAATCTATGAGCAGATCGAGGATATATCCGGTGCAGCTCAGGCTTCTATGAATCTAGCTAATGCATATTATGATCGAGGTGATCAAGGAGACTGGTCACGAGCCATTGAATATTATTCACGAGCTTTAGCAATCACATGCAAAATTGGTGATGTCCATCATCAGGCCATGATTACCCTTAATCTAGGCTCGGCGTATTTAGATCAGGGAGATTTAACACAAGCTACAAGTTACTACCAGCAGAGTCTAAAGATTTGCCAGGAACTGGAATTCACCTACGCTGTTGCCTTACTGCACAACAACATGAGTGTAGTGGCTCTACGGCGTGGTGACCCAGATGAAGCCCTGACCCTCTTGAAAAAGAGCTTGGAGATGTTCCAACAGATTGGCTCTGGGGACTTTTTACCTGAGGTGTACCGGCATCAGGCGGAGGCCTACATAGGGCAACGAGAACTAGATAAAGCCCTTAACAATGCGCAACGTTCCCTGGAGTTATCCCAGGAGCAAGAGATGCGCCTTGAGGAAGGAGCCACCCGCCGGGTGTTGGGACAGGTGCATCTGGCACGCGGGGAACTGGCCCAAGCGGAACAGGAGTTACAGGAAAGCTTGCGTATCTTAGAGGAGCTGAACAGCCGCTACGAGGTGGGTAAGACCTGCTTTCAGTTGGCGCGCTTGTATCATGAGTGGCAAGTGGTAAGTTGCAAGTTGCAAGTGGCAAGTGGTAAGTTGCAAGTTGCAAGTGGCAAGTGGCGGGAGTATCTGGAGCGGGCGCGGGGAATTTTTGAGGATCTGGGCGCGCAGTGGGATCTGGCGCAGGTGGAGAGGCTGGTAGATTGGTAGATCGGTAGACTGGTAGGACCAGTTTACCAACATACCGGTTTACTAATATACCAACCTACCAACACACGCCAGGAAAGGAGATGCGAACGATGAAAGCCAAGCAATTGTTCGTCACGGTTATGCTGGGATTGGGATTGTTGTTGGGGTTGCTATGGGTCTTGAATGGACGGCCCAAGACGGTCACGGCGGCGCCAGCGGCTCCTGGGGCGCTCAATGCGCCTCGCGCACCGGCCGCCGAATTGCACGTTTGTATGACCTGTACGTATACGACTGTGCAGGATGCCGTGGACGCCGCCGGCGACGGCGACGTGATCAAGGTCGCCGGCGGCGTCTACACCGGCGTGCGCGCCCGTGCGGGCGTCACGCAGGTGGTTTACGTCAGCAAGAGCGTGACCATCCGCGGCGGCTACACCAGCGCCGATTGGACCGTGTACGCTCCCCAAGAGAATCCCACCGTCCTGGACGCACAGGAATTGGGTCGTGTGCTCTACGTCGCCGGCGCCGATATCGCGCCCACCATCGAGGGGCTGCACATCACCGGCGGCGACGCGGCCGGCCTGGGTGGCGGACCCTGGGAATGGCAGGATTCTGGCGGCGGGGTCTACGTCGTCGACGCTATGGTCACCATCAGCGATTGCCAGGTCTACGCCAACAACGCCTATTACGGCGGCGGGCTGTATCTATCCAACAGCGACGTCTATCTGGCAGCCAACCCAGTCTTCAGCAACACGGCCAGCAACGGCGGCGGGGCCTACCTTAACGGAAGCGATGGCCACGTACACTTGAATACCTTTTCGGCTAACATGGCCCAATATGGCGGCGGTCTGTATCTATCCGACAGCTATGCGATGGTGGATAACAACCTCATCGACGACAATAGCGCGAACTGGTACGGCGGCGGACTATATTTACAAGACGGCAACCCGGTGATCATGGGTAACGAGATCATCAGCAACACGGCCAACTATGGTGGCGGCGGCTACCTGGAATCCAGCAGCGGTGCGCTGCTCAGCAACCGTCTCACCGGGAACAACGCCAACGACGGCGGCGGGCTATATCTCTCGTGGTCCAGCGAGGCCGTCCTGGGAGGAAACACGCTCCTGGATAACGTTGCCAACAACAATGGCGGCGGTCTCTACCTGCGCAACAGTTCCGCCGGCATAGAGAACAACGTCATCGCCGAGAACCAGGCCACGCAATACGGTTCCGGTGTGTACGTCAGCGGTTATTCTCCTCGATTCCGGCACAACACCCTGGCCCGCAACGACAACGGCGGGGGCAGTGGATTATACGTCATCAATGGCGCGCACGTTGGTCTGACCAACACCATTCTGGTCAGCCATACCACGGGCGTTCAGGTTGTGGCGGGCAGCACCGCCACACTGGAGGCCACGCTCTGGGGCGTCGGCGCCTGGGCCAACGCCGCCGATTTGGGCGGCGACGGCGCGATCTTCACCGGAACGATCAACCTGTGGGAAGATCCGGTCTTTCTCGATCCATGGTCTGGCGATTATCACATCGGCGCAGAATCAGGAGCGATAGACGCCGGGGTGGACGCCGGCCTGCGCCACGACATCGACGGCGAACCCCGCCCGACCAATCTGGGCTACGACATCGGGGCCGACGAGCGCCCCGGCGCCGCGCTCCAGATCCACAAAGTGGCCTCGCAACGGGGCTTCAACGCCGGGCAATTCCTGACCTACACCATCACGGTCGAGAACGTCGGCGTGGTGACCGCTGCCAACGTGCTGCTCACTGACACATTGCCCATCTACCAGCAAGCCATCGCGGCCACGAGCGGACAAGGGGAATGTACGGTGGCGGATACGAGCGTCGCCTGCTCGTTGGGTGATTTCGTCCCCGGCTCCAGGGCCACGATCCTTCTAAGCGTCCAGGTGACTTCCACGCAGCTTAGCCCGTTGCCTTACAAGATGCGCAACGCTGTCGAGGCCCGGGGGGATAATGCCATCGGCGAGATGTTCCTGGACGTCTTCATGCACGATTGCCACGCCTGGGTCAACGGCAATGCGCCCGAATACACCTACGTCCAGGGGGCGATCGATGCGGCGTCCAATGCGGGCGACACGATTCACGTCGCCGGGCTGTGCACCGGGCCGGATCAGCGCGAGGGTCAGTGGCAGGTGGCCTACGTCGATCGGGAGATCACCCTGCGCGGCGGATACAGCCCCACCAATCCCGCCGCCTGGGACCCGCAATCCTATCCCACCATCATCGACGCCGCCGGCGGAGGGCGGGGCATCTACGTCGATGGCGCGGGCGCCAACGTCGGGATTGAGAGCCTGTACGTCACCGGCGGCGACGCGCGGTGGAGTGAATGGGATCGCATCGGCGGCGGGATATACGCCATCGAGACAGGCGTCACCATCAGCCGCTGCCACGTCTACAGCAACACGTCGGAGATCGGCGGCGGGATTGGCCTCCACAATGCCGACGCTGCGCTGCACGACAATCTCATTGAGCACAATCACGCCTGGCCCGGCGACGGCGGTGGGCTGGTCCTCAAGCAGAGCCACGCCACGCTGAGCGATAACACCATCTTCAGCAACACAGCCGGCGGTTACGGCGGCGGCCTGGCGACATACCACAGCACTGTCGATTCGACTGATGATGCAGTGCTTGAGAACCATGCCAGTATGGGCGGGGGGCTGTACGCCGACAACACGCACGTTAAGCTGGATTTCTCCACCGTCGCCACCAACACGGCCATGTCCAGCGGTGGGGGGATGTGCCTCTACTACAACAGTGTTGCCACACTGACAAATAGCACCATCCAGAGTAACACGGCGTCATACGGCGGCGGTATGGACGCCTGGGCAGCGACACTGACCCTGACCGACAATGTGTTCGAGCACAACACGGCGGAGGGCAGCGGCGGCGGCGCTATCCTCTCCGACGCCCCGGCCACCTTGACCGGCAACGCCTTCATCGGCAACACCGCCAGGGGCGGTACAACGAGTGAAGGCGGCGGCGGGCTGTACACTCACAGCCCCATCTCGATGATGGACAACGATTTCATCGGCAACAGCGCCCACAACGTCGGCGGCGGGCTATACCTGGCCGACGACCACGACATCTTCCTCTTCAACAACAGAATCCGCGATAACTCCGCCAGTGCCCAGGGCGGTGGTGTATACCTGAGCAACAGCAACGCCATCCTTGAGGGCAATACCGTGTACAGCAATACGGCCAGCGGCAACGGCGGCGGACTGTACGTCGAAAGCGGTGCGCCCACCCTCGACCAAAACGGCGTATTCAACAACAGCGCGCTGTATGGCGGCGGGATCTATCTCTCCGGTGGGATGGCGATGCTGGATGGGAACGTGATCAAGGATAACGAGGCCAGCTACGGCGGTGGGTTGAACCTGATCTATGGCGACGCCATCCTCGAGGGGAACGTCATCGCCGAAAACGTCGCCCAGTTCGATGGCGGCGGGCTGCGCGTCGAAAGTGAAAGCGCACCGACCCTGTTCAATAACGTGGTGATCGGGAACCAGGCCGGCGGCGCCGGTTCTGGCATTCAGATCCTCAACTCGGCCCCGCGCCTGTTCCACACCACCATCGCCGGCAACGCCGGGGGCGACGGCGTCGGTCTCCACGCTGAAGCCAGCTTCGCAATGGTCGCGCTGACCAATACCATTTTCTCGGGCCACACCGCCGGTGTCTACGTGATGACCGATACGCTCGTGACGCTCGACGGCGTGCTGTACCACGACAATGTCTCCGATACGGGCGGGGTCGGGACCATCACCGCGACCAACGTGTATACCGGCGATCCGCTCTTTGATTGGGACGGCTACCACCTGATGGACGGATCGGCCGCCATCGACCGGGGCGTGGACGCCGGCGTGCCAAACGACATCGACGGCGAACCCCGCCCCAACGGCGCCGCCCCCGACCTGGGCGCGGACGAGTTCTACGCTGGCCTCATCCCCACCTACGGCGTCGAACTCGCGCCAACGTCGTCCAGTCGCTCCGGAGATCCCGGCGCGTCGGTGCTCCACGCCTTCCGGGTGACCAACACCGGCAACGTGACCGACACCTTCGACGTCTACCACGAGGGCGGCGCCTGGAACTTCGCCCTGCCGAAAAAAGTCGGCCCGCTGCCGCCCGGGGCGTGGGCCACGCTGCCCGTGATGGTGGACGTGCCGGTCGGGGCGGCAGGTGGGAGCGAGGACTGGATGGAGATCTACGTCAACTCGCGGGGCGACCCGGTCCAATCCGCCTCGGCAGCGCTGACCACCACGGCCAATTCGGTCCACGGCCTGCAGATCCGCGCCATCCCCCGCGCCCAATCGGGTGACCCGGGGACGGAGGTGGTTTACACGCTCCAGGTGACCAACACCGGCAACGTCCCCGACGCCTACGCCGTCGCCGCTCAAGGCACCTGGACGACGACGGTTCCGATGATGATCGGCCCGCTATCGCCCGGCGAAAGCGCCGTCGCGAGCATCGGGGTCGAGATACCGACCGACGCCGCCGGCGACACAAATGCCGCCCAAATCATCGTCGCCTCGCAGGGCAATACCGAGCGCTCCGCCTCCGTCATCCTGGTCACCACCGCCGGGGACACCTACGGCCTGCAGCTCGATCCAGAGACATCGGTCCAGGTGGGCGCGCCCGGCGAGACGGTGGCCCACACCTTCCAGATCACCAACGCCGGCAGCGTGGCGGACACC
This sequence comes from Chloroflexota bacterium, assembly GCA_011046405.1. GTDB lineage: Bacteria > Chloroflexota > Anaerolineae > B4-G1 > B4-G1 > DSAR01. The sequence continues at coordinate 9,891 of DSAR01000281.1, forward strand.
TTCTTCCTGCGGGCCAGCGGCGCCGCCTGGACGAGCACCATCACGAGCACCGTCGGGCCCATCCCGCCCGGCGCGAGCGGGCAAGCCATCATCTCGGTCAGCGTGCCGGTCGACGCGGCCCACGGCGACACCGACGGGGCCATCGTCACCGCGCGTTCGCTGAGTGACGTCGCTCAGTCGAGCACCGCTATCCTGGTCACCGCGGCCAGCGAGACCGGCGCTTCGCCCCACCCCTACGAGCCGGACAACGTCCCGCGCCAGGCCACGCCCATCACCGCCGGCGTGACCTACACCTCCACCATCTTCCACGGCGCCGACATCGACTGGTTCAAGCTGCCCATCAGCTCGCCTGTGATGCTGACCGTCACGCTCACTAACCTGCCCGCTGACTATGATATGGTGGTGTTCTATCCTCCCGTCACTTCCACCGCTGCGGCCGAGGATATGGGTGAGCTTCAGGATGATGAGGATGTCGATGCCACTGGTCGGATAGGTGCTATCGGTCGCATAGGCGCCATTGGCCGGATAGGTGCCATCGGACGGATAGGTGCTATTGGACGAATAGGTGCTATTGGACGCATAGGCGCCATATCGGCCAATCCCAATCAGACCGATGAAATCGCTATTGTGCAGGCCCGCATCCCCGGTGACTACTACATCCTCGTCCTCTCCCACAACGGCGTGCACAGCCCCGAGCCCTACCACCTGAAGGCTATCACCAGCACCCTGCCGGAGCTGACGTGCACGACCACTGACCTGGATCCTTCAGGGGCACCTATGGACGTCTACACCGGCACCTACGTCACCAGCGGCGGCGGGACGGCCTACTTCACCCAGCCGCGCACGCTGATCCTGCTGAACAAGCAGCGGATGGATACGGCCTACGGCATCACCGAGACGGCGGCGATGGTCGAAGACCTCAAGACATTGGCCGACGATGCCACTGTTCAGGGCGTCATCGTGCCGGTGGAAAACACCGCGGTCGTCAGCGACGCCTACGCCGCCTGGGACGCCAACGCCTGCCTCCCCGAGTCCGCCAACGACGTGGCGCGGGCCATCCGGGACGACGTCATCGGCCATTACGCCGAGCGCTATCCCTCCCTCCAATACCTGGTGGTCGTCGGCGACGACCGCCTGATGCCCTTCTACCGCGTGCCGGACGCGGCCAAGATCGCCAACGAGTCGGCCTATGCCCTCCAGGCCGGGCTCAAATACGACAACCCAGTCTGGGCCGCCCTGGCACAGGGCTACATCCTCAGCGACGATTTCTACGCCGACCGCGGCCCGGTGCTGTGGCGCGGGCGGGAACTGCCGACGCCGGACCTGGCCATCGGCCGGCTGGTGGAGACGCCGGACGAGATCGCGACCCACGTCGAGACCTTCCTGGCGCGCGGCGGGCTGTTGTACGCCGACAGCGGCCTGGTCACCGGTTACGACTTCCTGATCGACAGCGCCGAGGCCATCAGCCATACGCTGGGCGCCGGCGGCCTGACGTTGGACACGCTGATCGACGACACGTGGAATCGGGATGATCTGGAGCAGCTCTGGCTGGAGAAGCGCCAGGACGTGGCATCCATCAACGCCCACTTCGACCACCGGAACGCTTTCCCGGCCGACGAGAGCAGCGGCGACCTGACCTCGCAGGACGTGTTGAACGCCACCGCCTCCCTCAGCGGGACGCTCAACTTCTCGATGGGCTGCCACAGCGGTTACAACGTGCCCGATGACCTCGCCTACGATGGTTACGAGCTCGACTTCGCCCAGGTGATGGCGCGGCGCGGCGGCTGGTGGATCGCCAACACCGGTTTCGGTTACGGGATGGACGATTCGATCGCCTTCACCGAGAAGCTCATGCACCTCTTCTCGGAGGAGTTGGCGCAGGAGACCGGCGTATCTGTCGGCTACGCCATGCAGCAAGCCAAGCAGCGCTACCTGGGCAGCGCCCCCAGCGGCGGCTTTGGCACCTACGACGAGAAGGCCCTGATCGAGGCCACGCTCTACGGCCTGCCGACGTACCGCGTGAGCATGGGCAACGCAGCAGCGGAGCAGGGGAGCGGAGGTGCGCAGGTGCAAGCGACGGGGCTACAGTCGATGGCGACCGCGGCCGAGCAGACCGCTTCGTCGCCAGGCGTGATTGCCCAGACCTTCACCATCAGCCCCAGCCTGGAGCTGCTGACGGGCACGTTCCAGGGAGACTTCATCGGCAACTACTACGCCGCCGACGGGCAGACCCAGGGCAGCCCCGGGCGCCCGGTGCAGCCGTTGGTGGGTTATGACCTGCCGGCATACGAGCAGATCGCGCCGCGCGGCTTGCTCTTCCTCTCCGGACGCTCCACCATTCACACTGATTTCGACCCGCTGATCGCCCGGCCGGTGACCGACACCGCGCTCAGCGAGCCCGAGTACGAGTACGAGGGCTGGTTCCCGGAGAAGCCCTTCGCCATCAACCGGCTCGGCGAGCGGGCCCGGCTGGCGCTCGTGCCGGCGCGGTACACGGGCGACGCGCAGAGCGGCGTCCAGGAGGTCTTCGAGCGGATGACGTTCGCGGTCTACTACGCGCCGGAGATCGTCCCGGACACCACCGGCCCCGTCATCTGGGAAATCAAGGGGCAGGTCGGCGAGAGTGGAGACAGCGCCGCCATCCGGGCGCTGGTGCAAGACCCGGTCGGCGTGGGGCGCGTCATCGTGACCTACCGGACGATGCAGGACGACAGCAGCGCCAGGTGGCAGAGCGCCTTTATGGTTTACAACGAGGAGAGTGGCTACTGGGAGGGCACCATCCCCGCCGCCGCCGGACGGGTCTCCTACTTCGTCCAGGCCGTCGACCGGGCCGGCAACGTCAGCATGAGCGCCAACAAGGGCGTCTTCTTCGGGATCGGTCAGCAGGAGATTTATCTACCGCTCGTGATGCGGGGGTGGTAGATCGCTAGACGTGTAGACCGGTCTATTGGTATATTGATAGACCGGTCTACCAATATACCAATATACCAATATACCAATATACCAACCTACCGGCCTACACGTCCAGGTTCTGCACCTCTCTGGCGTGGGTCTGGATGAAACGCCGCCGGGGGGGCACGCTCTTGCCCATCAGCATGTCGAAGGTACGATCGGCCACCGCCGCGTCTTCGATGGTGACCTGCAACAGGGTCCGGTGCTCCGGGTTCATCGTCGTATCCCAGAGCTGTTCCGGGTTCATCTCACCCAACCCCTTGTAACGCTGCAAGCTCACCTTATTCCCCTTGAGCGTTTTAAGCATTGCGTCCTTCTGCGCCTCGGTGTAGACGTACTCGGTCTTCCGGTTGGCCGAGACGCGATACAGCGGCGGTTGGGCGATGAACAGGTGCCCGTGTTCGATCAGCGGCTGCATATAGCGGAAGAAGAAGGTCAGCAGGAGCGTTCGGATGTGAGCGCCGTCCACGTCGGCGTCCATCAGCAGGACGATGCGGCTGTAGCGCAGGCTCTCCAGGTCGAACTCCTGGCCGATGCCGCACCCCAGCGCCGAGACCAGGGCCCGCACTTCGTTATTGTTCAATATCCGGTTCAGGCGCGCGCGCTCGGTATTGAGAATCTTGCCCCGGAGCGGCAGGATAGCCTGGAAGTGGCGATCGCGCCCCTGTTTGGCGCTGCCGCCGGCGCTGTCGCCCTCGACGATGAACAATTCCGTTTTGCCGGGGTCTCGCTCGGAACAATCGGCCAGCTTTCCGGGCAGGGTCAGGCTCTCCAGCGCGCTTTTACGAATGACCAGGTCGCGGGCCTTACGCGCCGCTGCCCGCGCGCGCGACGAGGTGAGGCATTTCTGGGCGATGCTGCGCGCCGCCCGCGAATCCCGCTCCAGGAATTCCTGCAACGCCATTGTGACCACCGATTCCACCATCCCGCGCACCTCGGCGTTCATCAGCTTGACCT
>DSAR01000130.1 GCA_011046405.1 Chloroflexota bacterium
CTTTGACGTCGTGCGCAGCCTCCGCCAGGTCGCTCAGGTCCTCGAAACGGCCCAGGAAATCTGGGTATTGGACGATGACGCAGGCGGTCTCTTTATCCAGCAGATCCACCAGGTTTGTCTTCGCCTCCGGCGCCGCCTCCAGCGCCGCCTCCTCGTCTCCCACGACGCTCAGGCCCATGCCCTGGGTGTAGGTGCGCACGGTGGCCCGATACTCCGGGTGGACGAAGGGTGAGACGACGACCTTGCGCCGTTTCATCCGGTGGACGTTGATGGCAGTGATGACTGCTTCGGCTGTCGCCGTCGCCCCGTCGTAGTGGGAGGCGTTGGATGCGTCCATAGCGGTGAGCGCGCAGATCATACTCTGGTACTCAAACATCGCCTGCAAAGTCCCCTGACTGACCTCGGGCTGGTAAGGGGTGTAGGCGGTGTAAAACTCGCCCCGGCTGATGACGGCGTCGACGAGCGAGGGGACGAAATGTTGGTAAGCGCCGGCGCCCAGGAAGCAAGGGCCCTGGGCGGCCGGCAGATTGACCCCGGCGAGCATTTCCAATTCCCAGCGGGTTTCCATCTCCGAAAGGGCGGATGGCAGCGCTAGATCGGGAAATCGGACGCTTTCCGGTATATTTCCGAACAGATCTTCAATCGAGGACGCGCCGATAGCGGCCAACATGGCCTGGCGATCGTCCTCAGAATGGGGTATATATGGCATAGTGGATACCTCCAATTTTATGGGATTGAAAAAAACCAGGTCACGGACGTTTCTCCGGTCGAGCCGGGGAAACGCCGTGCAAACCTGGTCTTTTCTGGCGATTCGATTATTTTATCCTTCTTCTTCAGCGACGAACGCTTCGTATTCCTCGGCGCTCATCAATTCGTCGAACTCGTTGGGATCAGATGGCTCGAAGCGAATGATCCAACCCGCGCCGTAGGGGTCTTCGTTGAGGGTCTCCGGCGCGTCTTCCAACGCCTCGTTGATGGCGGTGATCTCACCGCTCATCGGGATGTAAACGTCGGAGGCGGCCTTGACCGATTCGACGACGCCGAAGGTTTCTCCCTGCTCGAAAACGTCTCCGACCTCCGGGAGTTCGACGTAGACGATGTCGGAAAGCGATTCCTGGGCGTGATCCGAGATGCCGCAGGCAAATTCGTCGCCATCCTGCCTGACCCATTCGTGAGATTCTGCATACCGTGCTTGGGGATCTATTTTCATGATGCTTACTCCTTATTTGTGAGAAACGTGACTGTTATATCCTGTGCGCCCTTTTTGTTGTATGTGCGTAACTGCTCAGCCTAGCGCCCGTTTGCAGCGGATGGGCGGGAATTTGGGTTGTTTGGCGGGTGCGAAGCACCCGCCAAACAACCCAAATTCCCACTCTCCATCGCAGCAAGGGACTGGCCTGAGCAGCAGTTACGTATGTGCTATTATACTCAAGCGTTTCGACTATGGCAAGGAATAGTCAACTCGAAAAGCGCAGAAATCGGGGAAGCTTGCATTTGAGGTATGGGCAAGGTATAATGGTTCGTATTGGTCAATGGATAACGTGTCAGAGGATTGGTGAATGTTAAGAGGTTTGATTAGCAAATTTATTGGCAATGCCAGCGAGCGTGAGATCGCTCGTTTGCAGAGCTATGTCGAAGTGATCAACGGATTGGAACCGGAGTTCGAGGCGTTGAGTGATGCGCAGTTGCGGGCCAAGTCGGAGCAATTTCGCCAGCAATTGCAGGATGGGGAGACGCTGGACGATATCCTGGTGGAAGCGTTCGCTGCAGTGCGCGAGGCGGCCAAGCGCTCTATTGGCCTGCGCCATTACGACGTGCAATTGATTGGCGGTATGATTCTCCATCAGGGTACCATTGCCGAGATGAAGACCGGCGAGGGAAAAACCCTGGTGGCGACTTTGCCGCTTTACCTCAACGCGCTGACGGGGAGGGGCGCTCACCTGGTGACGCCGAACGATTACCTTTCGAAAGTAGGCGTTCAATGGATGGGGCCGATCTATCACGCCCTGGGGCTTTCGGTGGGGGTGATTCAGTCTTCAGCGGGTAATCCCGATATGGGGTCTTTTATATTCGATGCGGGTTATCCCTCGGCCGACGATCGTTTTATGAACCTGCGTCCAGTTTCCCGGCGGGAGGCCTACCGGGCCGACGTGACCTACGGCACCAACAACGAGTTCGGCTTCGATTACCTACGGGATAACATGGTGCGCGACCTGAGCGAATGTGTGCAGCGGGAACTTCATTATGCCATCATCGACGAGGTGGATAACATCCTGATCGACGAAGCCCGCACGCCGCTCATCATCTCCGGGCCAGCCGAGGAGTCTTCGGAGTTGTACGAGCGCTTTGCCCGTATCGTGCCCCGCTTGCAACCCAGCAGCATGGAGAGCGTGGAAGCGGAGGCGCCGGATGGGGATTACGTGTTGGACGAGCGAACCCAGGTCGTCACGTTGACCGATCAGGGTGTGGAGCGTGTCGAGCAGATGGTGCCGGAGGTGGGAGCGGATGAGAGTCTGTACGATCCGGAGCACGCCCACATGTTGCCCTATCTCGATAACGCGCTGCGGGCGTACGTCACTTACCATCGCGACCGGGACTACATCGTCGATCAAAGTGGTGAGGTCGTCATCGTCGACGAATTTACCGGGCGCTTGATGCACGGCCGGCGCTTTTCCGAAGGGCTGCATCAGGCGATCGAGGCGAAAGAAGGGGTAGAGGTCCAGCGTGAAAGCCTGACCTATGCCACGATCACGTTCCAGAACTACTTCCGCATGTACGAAAAATTGGCTGGTATGACCGGGACGGCCAAGACGGAAGAGGAGGAGTTCCAGAGTATTTATGATCTGGACGTCGTCGTCCTTCCGACCAACGTCGAATATCGCGCGACCTATGGCGATATGGAATCACATGAGCGTGATCTGGAGGAGATCGAGGAGGTCGAGTTTGCCGGCGTGTTAAACGGGCAGGTCGATGATCTCTTTGGGCCTCAGCACGTGACGTTGACGACCTACGAACCGGCCGATGGCAACGGACGACGTTATTTTAAGCGGCTCGATCTCCCCGATGTGATTTATGACAACGAGAAGGCCAAGTTTCGCGCCGTGGTCAATGAGGTCAAGGCATTGCACGAGGCCCAGCGACCGGTGTTGGTGGGTACGAGCGCCATCGAGACGTCGGAACGCCTTTCGCGGATGCTCAAGCGGCGGGGAATCCCCCACGAGATTCTCAACGCCAAATATCACGAGAAGGAAGCGGTCATCATTGCCCAGGCGGGACGCCCCGGTGCGGTGACCATTGCCACCAATATGGCGGGGCGTGGCGTGGACATCAAGCTGGGGGGCGACCCAGAAGGGGTGGCGCGAGAGCGTATGCGTCGCCAGGGGATCGACTTGACCGAGATTCCCCAGGCGGACTGGATCCGCGCGATCGATCTGTTGCGCCAGGGAGAGGACGTGACGACGGTCTATTCTGAACCGTGGGCGCACGTTTTGAAAGAAGCGATCGCCGATTGCACTGTCGATCAACAGCGGGTGTTGGCGCGGGGTGGCCTGCACATCCTGGGCACCGAGCGCCACGAGGCACGCCGGATCGACAATCAGTTGCGCGGGCGCGCTGGTCGGCAAGGGGATCCGGGTTCGTCTCGCTTCTATATTTCGCTGGCGGACGAGTTGATGCGCCGTTTTGGCGGCGAACGGGTTCAGGCGCTCATGGGGCGCATAGGTGTGGGGGAGGACGTGCCGCTCCAACATTCGTGGCTGGACAAGACGATCGAGTCGGCCCAGATGCGGGTTGAGGGATACAACTTCGACATCCGTAAGCACGTCTTAGAATACGATGACGTGGTTAATAAACAGCGGGAGGTCATCTACGCGCAACGGCGCCATGTGCTCAGCGCCTCTGACCTGCGTGATCAGGTGTTGCGAATGGTTGAGGATGAGATCGACCGGGTCGTGGCCAATCACACGCCTGGCCCATACCCTGAGGATTGGGATGTGCGGGGATTGTACGGCGAGTTGCGTAAATTCCTGCCCTTGCCGCCGGATTTCGATTATCATCGGTGGGCGGATCTGGAGTCGCCGCAGGATATCGCGGCCCAATTGTACGAAAAAGCCGAACGCTTCTACGACGAAGGGTACGACTCGCTGGGGCACCAGATCTTCCGGCGAGCGGCGCGGGAGGACGTGACGTTGCAGGTGTTGGCCGATAGTTCGGACCCGGCGCACCGCTTGATTTATCAGCTTGTCGTAGAGCAATTGGGAGAGCGACTCGACGAAGACAGATTGAGTGAAGCGATACGACGGCTCCCGGACGATCTGAAGGGACGAGTTGAGGACGCCTTCAAGGATGCTTATCGCCTTTTCCGCGATCGCCAGTTGATGCTGCAAGCGGTGGATCGGTTTTGGGTGCGGCACCTGACCGACCTCTCGGCGTTGCGCGAGGGGATTGGATTGCGGGCTTACGGCCAACAAAATCCGTTAGTCGCCTATCGCAAAGAAGCGCACGAAATGTACGAGAGTTTGATGCTTCGCATTCAAAGGTCAGTGGCACGGACGGTGTATTGGATGCCCCAGGAGGCGCCCCAATCCCAGCCCCAACCCCGGCGGCGATTACAAGCCAGTCGACCCAGCCTGGTGCAGGGACAGCAGCCTGTGCGCCAGGCTCCTACTCCTCGATCTGTTGATGAATTACCGGGCCGTAACGATCCTTGTTGGTGCGGGAGTGGCAAAAAGTACAAGCATTGTCATTTGCGCTCGGACCAGAAGAGCGGACGCGCATAAGGTTTGGGGTGGTATCTTCTCAATAAGTTGGGGAGCTGTGGCCGGTCTCCCGACCGAGCCACAGCGGGCACGGTCAGGAGACCGGCCCGAGCGAGTTTGCCCCGGTTTATTGAGATGATACGTTTGGGGTGCGTGCACTTTTCTTTTCACAGGCCATAACATGGGGCGCAGGAGGATGGAATGAATAAGAAAGAAATAAACGATAGAGACCTTGATTTAACTGGTCGCTTGATGGCGGACATGAACCCCCAACTGCTGGAATTCTTGCAGTCGAAAGTCAACTCCTTTGTCAAGTGGGATCTGGTCCGATTTTTTCACGATAACCCCCACACGACAGATACCGCCAATAATATCGCTCGTTATGCTGGTCGCAGCGTGGACGCAATTCAAAACGAGTTGCTTGAATTGACTCAAGATGGTGTATTGGAAGAGAACCGATTGGGTGATATGGTGGTCTATTCCCTGTCACCAGATCGTGATCTCAGGGAATTGTTGGAATCGTTTGTCAAGGCGTCCGACGATCGACAGTTCCGAGTCAAGGCCATCTATCACATTATCCGTGGCACTCGGCAGTGAGGGCGGAGAGCAGTTGAGCCTGGAGCATTTGAGCAAGGTAGCTATATGGATGAATGCGTATACTAGGTTAAGGAGGAGGGGCTCATGGAGCGGATAAAGACGGGGATCCCGGGACTGGATGAGATGTTGGGCGGCGGATTTTTGCCCCAAACGGCCAATTTGGTCGAAGGGGCGCCCGGAACGGGTAAATCGACGTTGGGTATGCAATTTATTTATCATGGCATCCTCGCTTGTGGGGAGCCGGGTTTGATCTTGACCTTCGAGGAATTTCCCCAGCAGTATTACGAGGACGCAGCCAATTTTGGATGGGACTTTCGCCAGATGGAAAAAGAGGGAAAATTGCGTGTGGTTATGACCAGCCCAGAAGTCACCAAAACAGACCTGGAACAGGTTGGCGGACGGATCCAACAGTTGATGTACGAGATTGGCGCGAAGCGCGTGCTCGTCGATAGCCTCTCCCACTTCGAGCGGCTCAGCGCCGACCCTGCACAGCTGCGAAGCATCGTCTATGGCTTCGTCAACGGATTGAAACGCGAGGGGCTGACCGCCGTACTGACGCGCGAGAACGCCGCCCTGTTGGGGGAGTCTGATGGATCGGACGATGCCCTGACGTTCCTGGTGGATTCTTACACACTTCTACGCTACGTCGAAATAGAGAGCGCTATTCACAAGGCGCTTTTGGTGCTCAAGATGCGCGGCAGCGATCACGATAAAACCATCCATCAATTTGAGATTACCTCTCGGGGCATTGAGGTTCATGCGCCTTTCGAGGGCCGTGAGGGGATTATGAGTGGCAGTCCCCGGCGTATGGTCGATTCGTTCGTACAAGCTTTTGTCCGGCGCTAGTTGCGTGAGCAGGGAGGAGGATTCAAGTCGTGGACGTGATCAAGTTTGTGCTGCTTATCTACTCTTGGGTTGGGGTTGGAGTGCTCCTCCTTTTCCTGGGACGCATCGCCTATTTTTACGAGAAAACTTCGGGGCAAATCACTGGCTATCAATTCCTTGTTTTGCCTGTTTTACTTTTGGCAGGTGGCGTGATCGTGTATCTAAGATATGGCAGGGAGTTTACCGGATATGCAGCCGGTGATTTATTGCTCTTCTCCGGTGGTGCGTTACTGGTCTTTTTGGGCCTGCGTTTGCAAGATTTTATGACTGGAGAACGGCGATGATTGTGATCACGACACCTTTAGGCGCGATAGGGTTGTTGGCTGTCGCATACATGGGACTTTTGTTTGCCAATTTTAGTCGTCGTTTGGGCGCGGTGACCAAGATGGCGAACTATTATCGATGGTTTTGGCTTGCCAGTGCTCTTGTGACGTTGGCAGCGATGAGTCAGATGGTGCGTGGCATCACGGCACTGGCGCCAGAAGCGGCGTTACCCTTTTTATTGGAACCGTGGTTTTCCTTGGTCAGTTTTTATCTGCCCTTTGCGACTGGAGTGACGCTCGATCTGGTGCTGGTTTGGTATTATTGGGGGTGGATTCTCCGAGAGCGGATCTAGTAGATCAGCTGGGAGGTGGAGGCCGGGTTATGGTTCCCGGCTGACGCGGGACGTTGGTCTTGAGGTCTGAATCTTTGAATGCTCAGAAAGGGCTCGCCGAAATACTGACGACAACGACGACATCGTTGTCGTTGTCGTTGTCGCTCCATTGCTTGCAGGAGATGGTTGGTCAGGCTATCGAAGCCATTCAACATAGCCTGGCCTGTGATGACTTGTCAGTGCTAATCGTCGATGAGAAACAGGGTATCCTCAAGCCCTTGAGCCATCCGGCCGAAGGGGATGCGGCGTTTGATTGGGACCCGGGCTTGCTTGGATGGGTCGTCGAGCATGGGCAGGCGCTCCGGGTGGACGACGTAACCTGTGACCCCCGGTGTGATGCGCCAATGCCCGGCATACGTTCTGCGTTGGTGGTTCCCGTTTGCAACCAGAACCGGGTCATCGCTGTGATCTGTCTCGCCAGTCGGCAGCCAGAGGCTTTCGAAGCGGGTGACGAGCGGTTGCTGGTCTGGGTGGCCCAACAATTAGCCATCACCGTCGAAAATGCCCGTCTGCGCCACGAAATGGAACGACGTCTGGAGGAGGTCTCGGCCCTCTACCAGTTGGCGGAGCAAGTGGGAGTCAGTCTCGATGTCCAGGAGGTTTTGGAGTCGATCGTTCAATCGTTGAAACGGGCGATGCAGTGCCGTGGGTGTTCCATTGCTCTGTTAGACGCCGAGAAGGCTGTGTTGGAAATTCGAGCATCGGCCGGCATTGATGAAAAGTGGGTGCAGGCGTTCGAGTTGCAGTTGGGCGAGGGGATTGCGGGAAAAGTCGCCCAGGATGGCATGCCGATTTACGCGCCGGACATCTTGGCATGCGAATCATTTATTACCTTTGATCCATCGGTGCGGTCTTTACTCACTGTGCCTTTGATGTTACAGCAGCGGATTATCGGCACGCTTACGATTGACAGCGATCAACCAGATGCTTTTAGCAAGATGGATGAGCATTTTCTCACCATCGCGGCTGCCCAGGCTGCAGTCGCTATCGAAAAAGCCCGGCTCTATGCCAGTCTCGAACAACGGGCCCAGAATTTAGCGGAGGCGTACACGGAGATCAAACGGGCTGATCGGCTCAAGGGGGAGATTGTACGGAACGTCTCTCACGAACTGCGGATGCCCCTGACGTTTGTGAAGAGTTACGTCGATCTGCTGCTGGAGGAGCACGCCGGGCCATTGAGCGACTTGCAAAAACATTATCTGGTGATCGTCGCCGAGAAGACAAATCACGTCACCCGATTGGTGAGCGACATTGTATCGTTCGAACAGGTGGATCGAACGCCGTGTCGGCGAGAACCGGTATCGTTGACCGACCTGGCGCAACAGTGTCTGGAGAGATATGCAACTTTGGCAGGGGAAAACGGACTTTTCCTGATTGAGGCGTGGCCTGATGACGTGCCATTGGCATTGGGAGACCGGGATAAACTGGTGCAGGTTTTCGATCATCTGGTGAAGAACGCGATTAAATTTAGCCCTGAGGGTGGGCGGATTGTCGTATCTATCGAGGAGACTGAAACGAGCATCCAGGTTGCGATCTCTGACGAGGGGATTGGTATTCCTCAGGACCAACAAACCCATATATTCGAACGTTTCTATCAGGTCGATGGATCTGCGCGACGCCGTTTTGGGGGCGCCGGTCTCGGTCTGGCGATAGTCAAACGGATCGTAGATGCGCACGAAGGAAAGATCTGGGTGGAAAGTATGCCGGGGCAGGGGAGCACGTTCTATTTTTCGATTCCCAGGTATCAACCGCCGCAGTTGGCGTGAATGAAGCAAGGTGTAACTACGTTGTTTTTTACCCTGCGGGAGGTTTAGCCAAAAAAGTGTCAGGCAGCTACAAGCAATGTATCGGTTTGAGACGAACGACATGATCATCAATCAATCACAAAAGCCAAACGGCATATCTGGACTGCGATCCCAGTTGCACGCTCTGCCCAAAGTGGATTTGCATCGCCACCTGGAGGGCTCGTTACGGCTCCAGACAATAGCTGATATTGCGTTGGAGCACGGCATCGACCTGCCCAGTTACGACATCGAATACTTGCGTCGCTTTGCCACGGTGACGACCGATGACCGGCCGGACTTTCACCTGTTCCTGGCCAAGTTCACCTTCCTGCGTCGTTTCTACACGTCCAAGGCAGCGGTGGAGCGCGTAGCCTACGAAGCCGTGGCGGATGCGGCGGCCGATAACATCAAGTACCTGGAGTTACGTTTCAACCCGGTCGCGCTTTCCAAGCGCCAGGATTTCTCGTTGCACCAGGTCGTCGAGTGGGTCTGCGACGCGGTTGCCCGGTCCCAGGAAGACCACGATTTACACGCCAACCTTATCTTGCAGATTGGCCGGGATGAGGATCTGGAAATTGGCTTGCAAATTGCCGAGATCGCCAAGGCTTATAAGGACAAAGGGGTCGTGGGGCTGGACCTGGCCGGTGACGAGGTAGGTTACCCGGCCCGGCGCTTCGCCGATGTTTTCCAACGAGCGCGCGCCGATGGGCTGGGCGTCACCGTGCACGCCGGAGAGGCCGGAGGCGCGGAGAACGTCCGCGAGGCTATCGAACTCCTGGGAGCCCAGCGGATCGGGCACGGCGTGCGGTCGATCGAGAACTCCGACGTCGTGCACCTGATTCGGGGGCATGGGGTGACGTTGGAGGTGTGCCCGACGAGCAATTTGCAGACCGCCGTGGTGCGGCGTTTCTGGCAACATCCCCTATCCGATCTACTCGCCTTGAACCTGCGGGTAACGATCAACACCGACGATCCCAGCGTCAGCGATACGACGTTGACCGACGAGTATATGGCGGCTATGCTGGCGATGGGTGTGTCGTTGGATCAGATCAAACATACGATCTTGACCGGCATTGGGGGCGCGTTCATATCCCCGGAAGACCGGAAGCGCCTGGTCCGCCGGTTCCGCGAAGAATTGATCGTCAGTCCGTAGCCATCATTTTTCATTCACAGTCGAGGTTTCTATGACCAAACTCATTCGAGATCAGGTTGCTGCTTTGATTCAAACCGGCATACGGGCGGCGCAGGAAGTGGGGGCCTTGCCACCATTCGAGGTGCCGGACGTCTTCGTCGAACGGCCCCGCCAGGTCGAGCACGGGGATTACGCCTCGCCCACGTGCCTGCAACTGGCCCGGGCGGCCCGGATGTCTCCCCGCCAGATCGCCGAGCACGTGGTGGCTCATCTCCCTCCGGCCGATTTCGTTGGCGAGACTGCTGTAGCCGGGCCGGGCTACATCAACGTGACGTTGGACACGGCTTGGCTGGCGAGCCAGGTCGGCGATATCCTGGCGGAGGGCGAGTCCTTTGGCGCCCTGGAAATAGGGCAGGGGCAGCGGGTGCAGGTCGAGTATGGGAGCGCCAACCCCACCGGCCCGCTCCACATCGGTTTCGCCCGCAACGTGGTGCTGGGCGATACGCTCGCCAACGTATTGGCGGCGGCTGGTTTCGAGGTCGAGCGGGAGTACTACGTCAACGACGCCGGTTCCCAGGTGCGCGTGTTCGGCGAGAGCCTCTACGCCCGTTACGCGCAGGCCCTGGGGCAAGACGAGCCGTTCCCGGAGAATGGCTACGCCGGTGATTACGTCGTGGAGATGGGCCGGCAGTTTGCGGAGGAATACGGCGACCGTTACCTGGACGTGCCTTACGACGAGGCCACCCGCGCGCTGGGTCGAGAGGGGATTGATCGGGTCCTCGACGTAGCGCGGCAGGATCTGGCCGACCTGGGCATCGTCTACGATGTCTGGTTTCACGAGAAGAGCCTGTACGAATCGGGCCTGTTCGAGGAGTTGTTGCAGGTGTTGCGGGACGAGGGCTACATCACCGAGTACGATGGCGCCACCTGGTTCACGTCGCCGGAACTGGCGGACGACGCCGTCGTCATCCGCTCGCCGGCGGTCGTGCCGGTGCCCGACGAGCGCCCGACCTACCTGGCTTCCGACATCGCTTACGTGTGGAACAAGTTGGTCGAGCGGGGTTTCGACAAGGCTGTTTACGTCTGGGGGGCCGATCACCACGGCGACGTGCCGCGGGTCAAGGCGGCGGCCCAGGCGTTGGGACTCGATCCCGAGCGGGTCGAGATCATCCTCTACCAGATGGTCAACCTCAAACGGGGCGGCGAGGACGTGCGCATGTCGAAACGGGCTGGCGAGTTCGTCACGCTGCGCGAGCTGATGGACGAGGTGGGCCCGGATCCGATCCGTTTCATGCTGCTCACCAGCACTGTCGATTCGACGATGGAGTTCGACCTGGACCTGGCGGTCGAGCAGTCGGACAAGAACCCGGTCTACTACGTGCAGTACGCCCACGCCCGCATTTCCAGCATCCTGCGCCACGCCGTCGACCTGGGTTGGGATATCGAGGCGGCGGGCGACCTGGCCCTGCTGGTGCACGAGAGCGAGCTGGTCCTGATCCGCAAGATGTTGGAGCTGCGGGAGATCGTCGCCCTGGCGGCGACCCAATCCGCCCCCCACCACCTGACCTTTTACGCCCGGGAGTTGGCCGCGGCCTTCCACACGTTCTACCGGGACTGCCGGGTCGTGGACGCCGAGGCGCCCGATTTGACGCGGGCGCGCCTGGTGTTGATGCGGGCCGCCCGCTTGGCCCTATCCCGCGTGCTCCGCTTGATGGGCATGACCGCTCCAGAACGGATGTAGGCGGCTCCGTACTTGCACACTTGCATACTTGCACACTTGCAACTTGCACACTTATAACTTGGAGGTAAGTATCACCAATGGGTTTGAAGTCTGACAGTTGGATTCGTAAAATGTCCCTGGAACAGCGCATGATCGAGCCGTTCGTGGATGGGCAGGTGCGTGATGGTGTAATTTCCTACGGCCTTTCATCTTACGGTTACGACATTCGGGTCGCCGATGAGTTCAAGATTTTCCAGCCGGAGATCACGGCGTCCAAGCTCTCGGACGTGCAGTGCGCTTACGTCGCCGGGATGCTGGACGCCCAGGGGAACGTCGGCTATCGCGCCTATGGGACCGACGAGCGGCCCCGCCTGGTGCTGGTCTTCGCTGGTGAGGATCGACAGGTGCTGGACGGGCTGCGGGCCATGGTTGGTACCGGGCTAGTCGCGGAGTCGGGCAACGGAAAAGCCGATTTGATCGTGAGCAAGCCCGCCGACGTACAGTACGTGCTCTCGCAGACCTTGCCTTACCTGACCCGCCGTCGAGAAGCCGCCTCGCGGGCGTTGGCCGAACTCAAGTCGAACAAATCGATCGTCGTGGATCCCAAGCAATTTGACGCCGCCTCTTTCGTCGATTTCAAGGGCGACGTGTGCGTGATCCCGCCCAACTCTTTCGCGTTGAGCCGGACGGTGGAGTACTTCCGCGTGCCGCGCGGCTTACTCTGCGTTTGCCTGGGAAAATCGACGTATGCGCGTTGCGGCATAATTGTGAATACAACGCCCTTCGAGCCGGAATGGGAGGGATACGTCACGTTGGAAATCAGCAACACCACCCCGCTCCCGGCCAAGATCTACGCCAACGAGGGGATCGCCCAGGTGCTCTTCTTCGAGGGGGACCAGGTCTGTGAACGCTCCTACGCCGACAAGAAAGGCAAATACCAGGCGCAACAGTCGATCGTGCTGCCCCGGTTGTGACCTCATGCGAGACATTGACGGATTTTCGATTCTGGCTATAATAAGTGCGCGGGCGGTTAGCTCAGCTGGTTAGAGCGCCTCTCTTACAAGGAGGAGGTCACAGGTTCGAGTCCCGTACCGCCCATTCCCGCCGGCGGCGCGCATTGTCGCGCCGCCGTTTGCTATCTGGAGAGGGAGCCTATGATCTATCTGGAAGATCTACTGACGTCGACCGGTGGATATTTGGTAGGCGCGGCCACCACCGAACGATTTCCGGCGTTCTGTTACGATTCGCGCCGCATCCAGCCGGGGGAGCTTTTCGTCGCCGTCAAGACCGAGAACGGCGGCGACGGCCACGATTACATTGGAGACGCCATTGTCCGGGGGGCCGGCGGGGTGCTGTGCCAGTTCCCGCCCTCGATGCCCGGCGTGACGTGCGTGGTGGTCCCCGACACGCAGATCGCGCTCTCCGATTGGGCCCGTTACGTCGTCCGCAAGCACACCCCCCAGGTCGTCGGTGTGACCGGCTCCACCGGCAAGACCGACGCGTGCCAGGCCATCACAGCCGTGCTATCGACGCACCACCGAGTTTTCTCCAATCCACCTGATTTGAGCAGCCGCTTTGGCCTGCCGCTTTCCCTGGCAGGGTTGGCGCCCCAACACGATGTGGCTGTTCTGGAGATGGCCTGTCACGCTTTCGACGACATCGCGCACTTGGTCGAGTTGACTCGCCCACACATCGGCGTCATCACTTCGATCAACCGCGCCCACCTGGCCTACCTGGGCAACCTGGAGACCATCGCGCAGGAGAAAGGTCGCTTGCTCGCCTCGTTGCCGCCAGAAGGCGTGGCGGTTTTGAATTACGACGATCATCGGGTGCGCGCGATGCAGGAACGAACCTGTGCCCGGGTCATCACCTATGGCTTGAATCCCAATGCCGACATCGTCGCCTCCGACCTACAGCCCGATCCGCAGGGACTTCAATTTGTCGTCCACTTTCCCGGCGTCGCCGGGATGGGTACGCCGGGTTATCCGGCCAAATCGGAAATTCGCACCTGTCTCCTGGGACGCCACCAGGTTTACACCGTCCTGGCCGCTATCGCCGTGGGATTAGCCTACCACACTCCATGGGACGACATCCTGGATGCGGTAGAGATTTTGAAACCCGGCCCCGGCCGCTTGCAAATCCTCCCAGGTATTGGCGCTTCGCTTTTGCTCGATGGATCGGCCAGTTGCAGCCCGGATACGGCGTTGAAGGCCCTGACGACTTTGGCCGATTATCCCGCCCAGCGC
>DSAR01000176.1 GCA_011046405.1 Chloroflexota bacterium
GACCGTTATCGGCAAAGGCCAGCCGGTAACTCTCGCGCGAGAGCACGACTTTCATCAACCGGCGGCCGATGGGATCGTCGTCCACGACGAGGATGGTGCTTTTGGGTGTGATCACGTCCATATCTTCACATTTCACTGCCTGACATCCTTGGATCACGAATCGTTGGCGGGGAGGGTGCTGCGGTTTCAGTTGAACCAATACATCACGACAACGACGCTTAAACCCCATAGGGCGAAGGCGACCTGCAACGGGTGATCAGAGAGCGCGATCTCCTCCGGCGCGCCTCCCATTCCCTTGACGTGGACCAGGTAGAGGTAGCGGAAGACGCAGTAAATGACGAAGGGGATGGTCAACATCATCGTGTGGTTGGGGGGGAGATTGGGGGCGGAGAAGGTGTACAGGGCATAGGCAGTGAGGATCGATGCAGTCACGATACCGATGATCTGATCCAGGAGCGCCAGGTTATACTCCTCTAAACTCTTGCGATGCATATTGGCATTTTCTTGCAGCAGGACCAATTCGTGACGCCGTTTGCCAAATCCGAACAGGAGCGCCAGGAAGGTCATACAGATGTACAGCCAGGGAGAGAATCGGGCGGCCGCGACCAGGGGCACACCGGCTGCCACGCGCAGCACAAATCCCGCCGCGATGAACATCACATCAACAATAACGACATTTTTCAACCATAGCGAATAGACGATCTGGATCATCAGGTAGAGCGCCAGGATGGCGCCCAGTATAGGGTGTAACAGGAAACCAGCCGGCAATACCGCCAACGGGATGATGATGGCAGCTGCAAGCGCTGCAACAGGCGACAACTCACCACTGGGGAGGGGGCGCCGGCATTTCTTGGGATGTTGGCGGTCTTTTTCGATGTCGACCAGGTCGTTGATCAGGTACACGGACCCCGATATGAGACATAATAGGATAAACCCGGTCACGGTTTGGAGTAGATAGGTAAAATCGAATAGTTTTACGTCGAAGACGAGCGGGGCGAAGATGACGACGTTTTTGGTCCATTGTCGCGGGCGCATCGCTTTGAGCAAGCCAATCAATACCATGGTGATATCATCCTCCGATTGTGTATGTATTGAGTGAAATGATACCAGAGGTGAGCAATTTCGGCAAGAGTGACATTTCGCTTTATTTTTGACACGCTTCTTGAAACGCTCACTTGTTAATATGGCGTTACATTAAAACCTGACCCACAAAAGACTTTTATAGACAAGGGGGAGGCGATAATTCTCCCAAGCTACTATTTTATTCAACATGGTCAGGTGTAGTTTAACAATCCAGTGGGATCGTGACGGGCTCGAGTTTGAAGCGTATTTCGTTGATTCAATAGGGCCTAACCGTAATCCGGTCAGGTTAGGTCAGAGGCCGTCACGTTAAATGGGGGGCAGGAAAAGCGCCTGGTTGTGAAATAAAGCCTCCCCACTTCAACCGGGAACGTCACGTATTGCGAGAGATTACTGGTATTTGAACTTTTCCTGCCCTCCGTCCAAATCAGTAAGAAAGGCCGATAAAGGAGGTGGTGTGATCGCTAATCGCTTAAATCTTCTTCTAAACTGGACAGTTAGTTTGAAGGCTTCGTACCGGCGGTCAATGACTCCGAGAAAAGGGAGGTGTACCTAATCCATAAAATAGCAACCCCAAGTAAACAATCGGCGATTTCTACCCATAATTAGCGGTTTGAGAGAGACGGCCCCTCAGGTAATTTTGAGGGGCCGTTTTTTTTTGTTGGATGACAAATTGTGGAAACCCTGCTATTCAATCACCCAAGCACCCAACCCGCTTGACTTATTATTCGATTCGCGTACCATAGATGTATGTATACAGCAGGCGTGGACGTGGGAGCGATTACGGCCAAGGCGGCGATACTGGCGGACGGCGAATTGATCGCCGCGTCCGTGATGATGGCAGGCTACGAGCGCGCGGCGGCTGCGTCCCAGGTGTTAGAACAGGCGATGGCCCAGGCGGCGCTCACGCGAGATCAGATCGCGTGTTTAGTCAGCACTGGTTACGCGCGCGTGCAGGCGCCGGGGGCCGATCGAACCGTGACCGAGATCACGTGTCACGCCCGGGGCGCCCATTACCTCTGCCCCGACGTGCGCACAGTCATCGACGTCGGCGGTCAGGATAGCAAAGGCATCTCGGTCGGGCCGGGGGGGCGAGTGCTCGATTTCGTGATGAACGACAAATGCGCCGCGGGCGCCGGTCGTTTCCTGGAGGTGATGGCCCGCGCGTTGGAGGAGGATCTGGTCGATTTTGGCCTCTTGGCCCTTTCGGCCGCCTCGCGGGTCGAGATATCGAGCACCTGTACCGTCTTCGCCGAATCGGAGGTCGTCACCCACCTGGCGGCCGGCGCGCCCAAGGCGGCGATTGTAGCGGGCATTCACGTCTCCATCGCCGCTCGGATCGTCGCGATGATCGCCCGTATCCCAATCCGCGACGACGTCGTGTTGACCGGAGGCGTGGCGCACAATCTGGGCGTCGCCCGGATGCTGGAGGAGAGACTGGGTCGCGCCGTCGTCGTCCCCGAACACGCCCAGTTGGCCGGGGCGATTGGCGCGGCCATCATCGCTGGGGATTAGAAGGAAGAAGGAGGCTATCGGCTGGATGAGGTCTGGCGGGAGGTCTGGCAGTAGGTCTGGCAGAATAGTGACAGGAACGGATCGAATACAGGTGGCGCGCCATCGCCTGGAGGACGCCGCCTGCGAGTTGCGCCAGACCGGCAACCCTCACCGAGCGCTCGGTTTCCTCACCGCCTACGCGCCGGAGGAACTGTTCCACGCCGCCGGGCTAAACCCCGTTTTCGTCTTTCACACACCGGAGGATCATGGCCGTGCCCGCGCCCACCTGCCGAGTTTCGTCTGCTGGGTCGTCGCCTCCGCCCTCGACCAGGCACTAGCGGGCCAGTTGGACGGGCTGACTGGATTCGCCCTGGGCAAGTCCTGCGACGCCACCCAGGGCCTGGCCGATCTGTGGCCCCGCTGCGTGCCCCACATCCCTCTGTTCCATTTCGGCATGCCCACCCGCCTGGATGGGGCTGCGGCGCGCGCCTATCTGTTGGCCGAACTGACGTCCCTGCGCCGGCGCATTCAAGATGTGACCGGGCGACCGGTTTCGGACGACGACTTGCGGGGGAGCATCGCGACTTACAATCAGACCCGCGCGTTGGTGCGCGAGCTTTACACGCACGCGGACGAGCTCTCTCCCACGAGTTTTTACGCGCTGCTGCGGGCGGCCCACCGGACTCCCAAGGCGATTTACAACCAGCATCTGGCTCAATTGTTGGCCCAACCCTTCGTTCCTCCCACTTCCCTCGATAACGGTGTGCGCATCGTACTGCTCGGGCCGGCGCTGGGAGACCCGGCGCTGTTCGACGCGCTCGACCAGGCTGGCGCGCGCGTCGCCGGCGATCTGTTCGATCTGGGCGAGCGCTATTTCGCGCTCGATGTATCCGATGTGTCCGATGCGTCCGATGTGTCCGATGTGAATGAGGATGGGGATCCCCTGGCATCGCTGGCTGACCGTCTGCTAGCGCTCACACCGACGCCGAGCAAGCACGATCCAACCCGCCGCCGCTCGGCGCATCTATTATCCCTGATTCAAGAGCGAAAGGCGGCCGGCGTTATTTTCGCCCGCCAGAAGTATTGTGAGCCGCACGGATTCGACCGTGTGCGAATGGGCCGGGCGTTGGACCAGGTGGAGATCCCCTACCTTTCGCTCGAGCTGGAGCAAGCCTCCCAGGCCGGGCAGTTATCGACCCGCGTCGAGGCCTTTTGCGAGATGATCAGAGAAAATCTATGTCCAAGTATCCGCGCTTGAAATCACTCAAAGTCATCACGCGGCTGATGACGCGCTACTACGTCCAGCGCAAGGCGCTGGCGTGTCTCAAGCCGTTGGCCTACGTGACCAGCGGCGCGCCGGTTGAGCTCCTGGAGGCGATGGGGATCCTCACGCTATATCCGGAAAATTACGGCGCGTTGTGCGGCGCGCGGCGGATCGCCGTCGACCTGTGCGAGATCGCCGAGGCGGTGGGCTACCCGGCCGATCTGTGCTCGTATGCGCGCAGCCACGTCGGGGCCGTGTTGGAACCCAAGGCTGCCCCCTTGAATGGCATGCCGCGTCCCGATCTGCTGATCTGTTGCAGCAACATCTGTGGGACGGTGCTCAAGTGGTACGAGGCGCTGGCCGATGTTTACGACGCGCCCCTCTTTCTCCTCGATGTGCCCTACCAGCGCTCGACGCCGCCAGATCCCCACGCCATCGCCTACGTGCTCGAGCAGTTGCACGAGTTCGTCGCCTGGCTGGAGACGCACACCGGCCGCTCGCTGAAACCGGATCGTCTCCAGACGGTGCTCCAGCGCTCCCGCGAGGCGATCGAGCTCTGGCAGGCGGTGTTGGCCTTCGGCGCGCACCGTCCCTCGCCCATCAACACGCCGGATCTGTTCGTCGCGATGGCGCCGGTCGTGGCCTTGCGGGGGACGCGGCAGGCGCTCGACGGTTACCGCCGTTTGCTGGATGAGCTGGAAACGCGCGTCGCCCATGGGATCGGCGCTGTGCCGGGCGAGCGTTATCGCCTGCTGTGGGATAACATCGCGATCTGGTATCGCCTCTACCGCTTCTTCCGGCCCTTTATGGACGCCGGTGCCTGTTTCGTCACCGATACGTACACCAATGCCTGGACGGCTGAGTTGACGACCGACGAGCCCTTCTCCGGCATGGCCCATGCGTACACCGGCGTGTTCATCAACTTGAACCTATCGACCCGCTTGCAGATTATTGCAGACCTGGCCCGGCGTTTCCAGGTCGATGGGGTGGTGATGCACGCCAATCGTTCCTGCAAGCCGTTCTCTATCACTCAGCAGGTCGTGCGGGATCACTTGCGGGAGGATCTGACGGTCCCGGCGCTTATCCTGGAGGCGGACATGTGCGACACCCGCCTTTACAACGCGGGGGCGATTCGAGAGCGGAGCATGGCCTTCCTGGAGATGTTGGCGTGACCGGCTTTTTCGAGCGCGTCTATCGGGTGGTGCGCCGGATACCGCCTGGACGGGTGGTCTCTTACGGCGACGTTGCGCGCATGCTGGAACATCCCCACGCCGCCCGCACCGTCGGGTGGGCTTTGGGGAGCTTGCCCGAAGGCTCCGGTGTGCCCTGGCAGCGGGTCATCAACAGTGAGGGCCGTGTTTCGACCTCACATCAAGAGGATGGCGTGAACCTTCAGCGGGCGTTGCTGGAGGCGGAGGGGGTCGAATTTGACGAAAGTGGGCGCGTGGATTGGGGCCGCTTCGGATGGGTGGGGCTTTCCCGGCAGGAGATCGAAGCGCTGTTGGATGCATAATGGGGGGAGGTGATCATTGACGATTCGATTTGGCTTGATTTGGCTTGATCTGGAACACGTTTAGAGACGATTAAAAAATTCGCTCAGAGGCTTGCCCTCGGGCCGATTAACGCCCCCGAGATGGTGGCTGGAGCAATTAGTTAAGACGCTCTTTAGTTTATCAAGAGGAGGTTATGCATGTCCTGTAAACAAAATTTCAAGCAATTGATCCTGCGCGTGACGGCGGCGCTCGTTGGCGTCGCTGCTTTGTGGTTCCTGCTGGCTTGGTTGGTGTGGAGCCCCTCGTCCAGCGCGTCTGGCGTATTCCGCCCGCTGACTTTCCATAGCCCCATCCATCCGGTTGGGGACCCGGTGCTCAACATCGTCAAGACGGTCGATAACAATAGCCCATCTCCCGGCGATGAGATCGAATACACGCTGACCTATTCCACGACAGACCCGGGGTCCGAGGTGTTCAACGTCGAGGTGTACGATTTCCTGCCCGCTGGCGTGCAGTTTGTGTCCTCGAATCCGCCAGCTTCGGCGAGCGGCGGCGTGTGGCGCTTGACACATCCGTCGTTGGACGATGTGAACCAGACGGTGACCATCCGCGTGCGGGTGCCCAATGGGTACCGGTACCAGCATCTCTACAATCGGGCCATCGTGGTGGGGGATGGGGTCGACGCGGCCCACGACTCGCTGCTGACGCCGGTGCTACATCCGCCCAAGTCGTTGCAGATCACCAAGCTGGGCGATCCCGTCGTGCTGGCTGATGGGGAACTGGTCTATCGCCTGCGCTGTGAGAATCCGAATCTCTACTACACGGCCGAGGACGTGACGGTGGTGGACGTCTTGCCGTTGGGTGTCTCGAACGTGCAGGCGTCGCCCCCGCCGGATGAGATGACGTTCCCCATGCTCTCCTGGTCGTTGGGGGATTTGGCGCCCGGCGCGAGACGGACGATCCGCGTGACTGTGACGGCGCCTTCTGCTGCGGGAGTGATTACCAACACCACCTTCGCCGATGCGCAGAACGACTGGGAGATGACGAATGATCTGTTCGCCACCGAGGTGATCACCCAGGGCGCTATCCTGCGGCTGGAGAAGCTTGGATCGGCCGAGGAGGCTGACGTGGGCGACGAGTTGCTCTATACGTTGGAATATGAGAACATAGGCAACGAAACGGCGACTGGCGTTATCTTAACCGATACGCTGCCTGCCAACGTAAGCTACGTGAGCGCCAGCGGGACGGTGACCGTCGGTGGGGGCTTGGTCGTGTGGGACATCGGAGAGGTCATCTCCGAGACGACGGGCGCCGTTACGCTCACCGTCGAGATTGTCGGCGGCCGGGGCACGACGTTGCGTAACTGGGCCGACATCACGGCGGACAACTGCGACCCCCGACAGGACTATTTCGATACGGCGGTTCGCAAGGCCATGATCTATCTGCCGCTGGTGATGAGGGGGTCCTAGCGTATTGCGGTTGAAGGAAAAACCCTGCCTTGATCAAGGCAGGGTTTTTCCTTCAACCGCAATACGCTAGGACCCCCTCATCACCAGCGGCAGATAGATCATGGCCTTGCGAACCGCCGTATCGAAATAGTCCTGTCGGGGGTCGCAGTTGTCCGCCGTGATGTCGGCCCAGTTACGCAACGTCGTGCCCCGGCCGCCGACAATCTCGACGGTGAGCGTAACGGCGCCCGTCGTCTCGGAGATGACCTCTCCGATGTCCCACACGACCAAGCCCCCACCGACGGTCACCGTCCCGCTGGCGCTCACGTAGCTTACGTTGGCAGGCAGCGTATCGGTTAAGATAACGCCAGTCGCCGTTTCGTTGCCTATGTTCTCATATTCCAACGTATAGAGCAACTCGTCGCCCACGTCAGCCTCCTCGGCCGATCCAAGCTTCTCCAGCCGCAGGATAGCGCCCTGGGTGATCACCTCGGTGGCGAACAGATCATTCGTCATCTCCCAGTCGTTCTGCGCATCGGCGAAGGTGGTGTTGGTAATCACTCCCGCAGCAGAAGGCGCCGTCACAGTCACGCGGATCGTCCGTCTCGCGCCGGGCGCCAAATCCCCCAACGACCAGGAGAGCATGGGGAACGTCATCTCATCCGGCGGGGGCGACGCCTGCACGTTCGAGACACCCAACGGCAAGACGTCCACCACCGTCACGTCCTCGGCCGTGTAGTAGAGATTCGGATTCTCACAGCGCAGGCGATAGACCAGTTCCCCATCAGCCAGCACGACGGGATCGCCCAGCTTGGTGATCTGCAACGACTTGGGCGGATGTAGCACCGGCGTCAGCAGCGAGTCGTGGGCCGCGTCGACCCCATCCCCCACCACGATGGCCCGATTGTAGAGATGCTGGTACCGGTACCCATTGGGCACCCGCACGCGGATGGTCACCGTCTGGTTCACATCGTCCAACGACGGATGTGTCAAGCGCCACACGCCGCCGCTCGCCGAAGCTGGCGGATTCGAGGACACAAACTGCACGCCAGCGGGCAGGAAATCGTACACCTCGACGTTGAACACCTCGGACCCCGGGTCTGTCGTGGAATAGGTCAGCGTGTATTCGATCTCATCGCCGGGAGATGGGCTATTGTTATCGACCGTCTTGACGATGTTGAGCACCGGGTCCCCAACCGGATGGATGGGGCTATGGAAAGTCAGCGGGCGGAATACGCCAGACGCGCTGGACGAGGGGCTCCACACCAACCAAGCCAGCAGGAACCACAAAGCAGCGACGCCAACGAGCGCCGCCGTCACGCGCAGGATCAATTGCTTGAAATTTTGTTTACAGGACATGCATAACCTCCTCTTGATAAACTAAAGAGCGTCTTAACTAATTGCTCCAGCCACCATCTCGGGGGCGTTAATCGGCCCGAGGGCAAGCCTCTGAGCGAATTTTTTAATCGTCTCTAAACGTGTTCCAGATCAAGCCAAATCAAGCCAAATCGAATCGTCAATGATCACCTCCCCCCATTATGCATCCAACAGCGCTTCGATCTCCTGCCGGGAAAGCCCCACCCATCCGAAGCGGCCCCAATCCACGCGCCCACTTTCGTCAAATTCGACCCCCTCCGCCTCCAGCAACGCCCGCTGAAGGTTCACGCCATCCTCTTGATGTGAGGTCGAAACACGGCCCTCACTGTTGATGACCCGCTGCCAGGGCACACCGGAGCCTTCGGGCAAGCTCCCCAAAGCCCACCCGACGGTGCGGGCGGCGTGGGGATGTTCCAGCATGCGCGCAACGTCGCCGTAAGAGACCACCCGTCCAGGCGGTATCCGGCGCACCACCCGATAGACGCGCTCGAAAAAGCCGGTCACGCCAACATCTCCAGGAAGGCCATGCTCCGCTCTCGAATCGCCCCCGCGTTGTAAAGGCGGGTGTCGCACATGTCCGCCTCCAGGATAAGCGCCGGGACCGTCAGATCCTCCCGCAAGTGATCCCGCACGACCTGCTGAGTGATAGAGAACGGCTTGCAGGAACGATTGGCGTGCATCACCACCCCATCGACCTGGAAACGCCGGGCCAGGTCTGCAATAATCTGCAAGCGGGTCGATAGGTTCAAGTTGATGAACACGCCGGTGTACGCATGGGCCATGCCGGAGAAGGGCTCGTCGGTCGTCAACTCAGCCGTCCAGGCATTGGTGTACGTATCGGTGACGAAACAGGCACCGGCGTCCATAAAGGGCCGGAAGAAGCGGTAGAGGCGATACCAGATCGCGATGTTATCCCACAGCAGGCGATAACGCTCGCCCGGCACAGCGCCGATCCCATGGGCGACGCGCGTTTCCAGCTCATCCAGCAAACGGCGGTAACCGTCGAGCGCCTGCCGCGTCCCCCGCAAGGCCACGACCGGCGCCATCGCGACGAACAGATCCGGCGTGTTGATGGGCGAGGGACGGTGCGCGCCGAAGGCCAACACCGCCTGCCAGAGCTCGATCGCCTCGCGGGAGCGCTGGAGCACCGTCTGGAGACGATCCGGTTTCAGCGAGCGGCCGGTGTGCGTCTCCAGCCAGGCGACGAACTCGTGCAACTGCTCGAGCACGTAGGCGATGGCGTGGGGATCTGGCGGCGTCGAGCGCTGGTAGGGCACATCGAGGAGAAAGAGGGGCGCGTCGTAAACATCGGCCAGCGCCTCGTACCACTTGAGCACCGTCCCACAGATGTTGCTGCAACAGATCAGCAGATCGGGACGCGGCATGCCATTCAAGGGGGCAGCCTTGGGTTCCAACACGGCCCCGACGTGGCTGCGCGCATACGAGCACAGATCGGCCGGGTAGCCCACCGCCTCGGCGATCTCGCACAGGTCGACGGCGATCCGCCGCGCGCCGCACAACGCGCCGTAATTTTCCGGATATAGCGTGAGGATCCCCATCGCCTCCAGGAGCTCAACCGGCGCGCCGCTGGTCACGTAGGCCAACGGCTTGAGACACGCCAGCGCCTTGCGCTGGACGTAGTAGCGCGTCATCAGCCGCGTGATGACTTTGAGTGATTTCAAGCGCGGATACTTGGACATAGATTTTCTCTGATCATCTCGCAAAAGGCCTCGACGCGGGTCGATAACTGCCCGGCCTGGGAGGCTTGCTCCAGCTCGAGCGAAAGGTAGGGGATCTCCACCTGGTCCAACGCCCGGCCCATTCGCACACGGTCGAATCCGTGCGGCTCACAATACTTCTGGCGGGCGAAAATAACGCCGGCCGCCTTTCGCTCTTGAATCAGGGATAATAGATGCGCCGAGCGGCGGCGGGTTGGATCGTGCTTGCTCGGCGTCGGTGTGAGCGCTAGCAGACGGTCAGCCAGCGATGCCAGGGGATCCCCATCCTCATTCACATCGGACACATCGGACGCATCGGACACATCGGATACATCGAGCGCGAAATAGCGCTCGCCCAGATCGAACAGATCGCCGGCGACGCGCGCGCCAGCCTGGTCGAGCGCGTCGAACAGCGCCGGGTCTCCCAGCGCCGGCCCGAGCAGTACGATGCGCACACCGTTATCGAGGGAAGTGGGAGGAACGAAGGGTTGGGCCAACAATTGAGCCAGATGCTGGTTGTAAATCGCCTTGGGAGTCCGGTGGGCCGCCCGCAGCAGCGCGTAAAAACTCGTGGGAGAGAGCTCGTCCGCGTGCGTGTAAAGCTCGCGCACCAACGCGCGGGTCTGATTGTAAGTCGCGATGCTCCCCCGCAAGTCGTCGTCCGAAACCGGTCG
Source organism: Chloroflexota bacterium (assembly GCA_011046405.1). Classification (GTDB taxonomy): domain Bacteria; phylum Chloroflexota; class Anaerolineae; order B4-G1; family B4-G1; genus DSAR01. The sequence goes on from DSAR01000176.1 coordinate 10,549, forward strand.
CCCGGTCACATCTTGAATGCGCCGGCGCAGGGACGTCAGTTCGGCCAACAGATAGGCGCGCGCCGCAGCCCCATCCAGGCGGGTGGGCATGCCGAAATGGAACAGAGGGATGTGGGGCACGCAGCGGGGCCACAGATCGGCCAGGCCCTGGGTGGCGTCGCAGGACTTGCCCAGGGCGAATCCAGTCAGCCCGTCCAACTGGCCCGCTAGTGCCTGGTCGAGGGCGGAGGCGACGACCCAGCAGACGAAACTCGGCAGGTGGGCGCGGGCACGGCCATGATCCTCCGGTGTGTGAAAGACGAAAACGGGGTTTAGCCCGGCGGCGTGGAACAGTTCCTCCGGCGCGTAGGCGGTGAGGAAACCGAGCGCTCGGTGAGGGTTGCCGGTCTGGCGCAACTCGCAGGCGGCGTCCTCCAGGCGATGGCGCGCCACCTGTATTCGATCCGTTCCTGTCACTATTCTGCCAGACCTACTGCCAGACCTCCCGCCAGACCTCATCCAGCCGATAGCCTCCTTCTTCCTTCTAATCCCCAGCGATGATGGCCGCGCCAATCGCCCCGGCCAACTGGGCGTGTTCGGGGACGACGACGGCGCGACCCAGTCTCTCCTCCAGCATCCGGGCGACGCCCAGATTGTGCGCCACGCCTCCGGTCAACACGACGTCGTCGCGGATTGGGATACGGGCGATCATCGCGACGATCCGAGCGGCGATGGAGACGTGAATGCCCGCTACAATCGCCGCCTTGGGCGCGCCGGCCGCCAGGTGGGTGACGACCTCCGATTCGGCGAAGACGGTACAGGTGCTCGATATCTCGACCCGCGAGGCGGCCGAAAGGGCCAAGAGGCCAAAATCGACCAGATCCTCCTCCAACGCGCGGGCCATCACCTCCAGGAAACGACCGGCGCCCGCGGCGCATTTGTCGTTCATCACGAAATCGAGCACTCGCCCCCCCGGCCCGACCGAGATGCCTTTGCTATCCTGACCGCCGACGTCGATGACTGTGCGCACGTCGGGGCAGAGGTAATGGGCGCCCCGGGCGTGACACGTGATCTCGGTCACGGTTCGATCGGCCCCCGGCGCCTGCACGCGCGCGTAACCAGTGCTGACTAAACACGCGATCTGATCTCGCGTGAGCGCCGCCTGGGCCATCGCCTGTTCTAACACCTGGGACGCAGCCGCCGCGCGCTCGTAGCCTGCCATCATCACGGACGCGGCGATCAATTCGCCGTCCGCCAGTATCGCCGCCTTGGCCGTAATCGCTCCCACGTCCACGCCTGCTGTATACATACATCTATGGTACGCGAATCGAATAATAAGTCAAGCGGGTTGGGTGCTTGGGTGATTGAATAGCAGGGTTTCCACAATTTGTCATCCAACAAAAAAAAACGGCCCCTCAAAATTACCTGAGGGGCCGTCTCTCTCAAACCGCTAATTATGGGTAGAAATCGCCGATTGTTTACTTGGGGTTGCTATTTTATGGATTAGGTACACCTCCCTTTTCTCGGAGTCATTGACCGCCGGTACGAAGCCTTCAAACTAACTGTCCAGTTTAGAAGAAGATTTAAGCGATTAGCGATCACACCACCTCCTTTATCGGCCTTTCTTACTGATTTGGACGGAGGGCAGGAAAAGTTCAAATACCAGTAATCTCTCGCAATACGTGACGTTCCCGGTTGAAGTGGGGAGGCTTTATTTCACAACCAGGCGCTTTTCCTGCCCCCCATTTAACGTGACGGCCTCTGACCTAACCTGACCGGATTACGGTTAGGCCCTATTGAATCAACGAAATACGCTTCAAACTCGAGCCCGTCACGATCCCACTGGATTGTTAAACTACACCTGACCATGTTGAATAAAATAGTAGCTTGGGAGAATTATCGCCTCCCCCTTGTCTATAAAAGTCTTTTGTGGGTCAGGTTTTAATGTAACGCCATATTAACAAGTGAGCGTTTCAAGAAGCGTGTCAAAAATAAAGCGAAATGTCACTCTTGCCGAAATTGCTCACCTCTGGTATCATTTCACTCAATACATACACAATCGGAGGATGATATCACCATGGTATTGATTGGCTTGCTCAAAGCGATGCGCCCGCGACAATGGACCAAAAACGTCGTCATCTTCGCCCCGCTCGTCTTCGACGTAAAACTATTCGATTTTACCTATCTACTCCAAACCGTGACCGGGTTTATCCTATTATGTCTCATATCGGGGTCCGTGTACCTGATCAACGACCTGGTCGACATCGAAAAAGACCGCCAACATCCCAAGAAATGCCGGCGCCCCCTCCCCAGTGGTGAGTTGTCGCCTGTTGCAGCGCTTGCAGCTGCCATCATCATCCCGTTGGCGGTATTGCCGGCTGGTTTCCTGTTACACCCTATACTGGGCGCCATCCTGGCGCTCTACCTGATGATCCAGATCGTCTATTCGCTATGGTTGAAAAATGTCGTTATTGTTGATGTGATGTTCATCGCGGCGGGATTTGTGCTGCGCGTGGCAGCCGGTGTGCCCCTGGTCGCGGCCGCCCGATTCTCTCCCTGGCTGTACATCTGTATGACCTTCCTGGCGCTCCTGTTCGGATTTGGCAAACGGCGTCACGAATTGGTCCTGCTGCAAGAAAATGCCAATATGCATCGCAAGAGTTTAGAGGAGTATAACCTGGCGCTCCTGGATCAGATCATCGGTATCGTGACTGCATCGATCCTCACTGCCTATGCCCTGTACACCTTCTCCGCCCCCAATCTCCCCCCCAACCACACGATGATGTTGACCATCCCCTTCGTCATTTACTGCGTCTTCCGCTACCTCTACCTGGTCCACGTCAAGGGAATGGGAGGCGCGCCGGAGGAGATCGCGCTCTCTGATCACCCGTTGCAGGTCGCCTTCGCCCTATGGGGTTTAAGCGTCGTTGTCGTGATGTATTGGTTCAACTGAAACCGCAGCACCCTCCCCGCCAACGATTCGTGATCCAAGGATGTCAGGCAGTGAAATGTGAAGATATGGACGTGATCACACCCAAAAGCACCATCCTCGTCGTGGACGACGATCCCATCGGCCGCCGGTTGATGAAAGTCGTGCTCTCGCGCGAGAGTTACCGGCTGGCCTTTGCCGATAACGGTC
>DSAR01000255.1 GCA_011046405.1 Chloroflexota bacterium
TCCTGAAGCCTCCGGGAGAGATGGGCGCCGACATCGTCGTGGGCGAGGGGCGAAGCCTGGGCGCCGGCCTCAACTTCGGTGGGCCCTACCTGGGCTTCTTCGCCACCCGCGAGAAGTACGTGCGCAAGATCGCCGGCCGGCTGGTCGGGCAGACGGTGGATACCGAGGGCAAGCGCGGCTTTGTCCTCACCCTGTCCACCCGCGAGCAGCACATCCGCCGCGAGAAGGCGACCTCCAACATCTGCACCAACCAGGGCCTGATCGCCCTGGCGGCAGCCGTTTACATGGCCGCGCTGGGCAAGTGCGGCATGCGCCAGGTCGCCGAGCTCTGCTACCACCGGGCTCACTACGCACAACGACAGATCACCGCCCTGGATGGCTTCTCGGCCCTGGACGAGCGCCCCTTCTTCAAGGAATTCGCCGTCCGGTGCCCGCGCCCGGTGAGCGAGATCAATGAACTGCTACTCGACGACTGGGACATCGTCGGCGGTTACGACCTGGGGCGGGACTACGCCCACCTGGAAAACTGCATGCTCCTGTGCGTCACGGAGATGAACCCCCGCCAGGAGATCGAGCACCTGGTAGAAGCCCTCAAGGAGGTGAACGCATGACCGAGAAACTACTTTCCGAAATCTCGAGCCCGGGCCGCTGCGCAGCCACGCTGCCCCAGATCGACGTGTCGCTCACCCCGCTGCCCGAGGGCCTGACGCGCGAGGATCTGCCCCTGCCAGAGGTGAGCGCGACCGACCTGATGCGCCATTACACCCGGCTCTCGCAGATGAATCACGCCGTGGATACCGGCTTTTACCCGCTGGGCTCCTGCACGATGAAGTACAATCCCAAGATCAACGAGGACATGGCCCGCCTGCCGGGATTCACCCATCTGCATCCCTATCAAGACGAGGAAAACGTGCAGGGTGCGCTATTCCTGATGTACCACTTGCAGGAATTCCTCAAGGAAATCGGCGGTTTCGCCGCCGTCAGCCTGCAACCGGCCGCCGGCGCCCACGGCGAACTGACCGGCGTGCTGATTATGCGGGCCTCTCAACTGGATCGGGGCGAGGATCAGCGGAACGTGATCCTGGTGCCCGACTCGGCCCACGGGACGAACCCGGCGACCACATCGATGAGTGGACTTGACGTCATCGAGATTCCCTCTGACGAGCGGGGAAACGTCGATCTGGAAGCGCTGAGGGCGGCCTGCGAGGAACACGGTGAGCGGCTGGTCGGCATGATGTTGACCAACCCGAATACCCTGGGGCTCTTCGACGAGCACGTCGAGGAAATCGTCGACCTGATCCACGAGCACGGGGGGTTGATGTACGGCGACGGGGCCAACATGAACGCCCTCCTGGGCATCGCCCGCCCCGGCGACCTCGGTTTCGACGTGCTTCACTACAATCTGCACAAGACCTTCAGCACGCCCCACGGTGGCGGTGGCCCCGGTTCCGGGCCGGTCGGCGTCTCCGAAGGCCTGGTCGACTTTCTACCTGCTCCCATCGTCAGCATCGATCAAGCGAGATCGGATGAAGAAGCGGTGTTCTACACCTTGATGGCGCCGTCCAAGACCATCGGGCGGGTCAAGGCGTTCTACGGCCATTTCGGGGTGATGGTGAGAGCCTACACCTATATACGGATGCTGGGGCCCGATGGCTTGCGCCGGGTCGCCGAATACGCGGTCCTGAACGCCAACTACCTGATGAGCCTGGTCAAGGGGGCCTACCGCGTGCCTTACGAGCGCACCTGTATGCACGAGTTCGTCTGTGAGGGGAAGATTGAGGGAGCGCCCGACGTGCACGCCCTGGACATCTCCAAGCGCCTCATCGACTACGGTTTCCATCCGCCCACCAACTACTTCCCGCTCATCGTCGAAGAGGCCCTGATGATCGAGCCGACCGAGACGGAGAGCAAAGACGTCCTGGACGCCTTCGCCGAGGCGCTACACCGCATCGCCGAGGAGGCGCGCGCCAATCCCGATACACTCCACGAGGCGCCCCACAACGCGCCCATGCGCCGCCTGGACGAGGTATACGCCGCCCGCAACCTGATCCTGCACTGGTAGGTCGGTGTGTCGGTGAACTGGTATATTGGTAGACCGGTAACCGGTCTACCAATATACCAATATACCAACCTACCAATATACCAACCTACAACTCGACCTCCGCCGTCACCCGACCCGCCCGGTCGTGGCGCGCGACGAGCTTGACTCTGCCGCCCGTTGGCGCGCGCACGGTCCATTCCACCTTGAGGCGGTCGTCGGTGGCATCCTCAGCGTCAGGCGCCGCAGGCTTGTAGGCCCGGCCCTCCAACTGGTCCAGCACCTCCCTGGGCTTGCCCGTCTCCAACGTCACGCCCTCTGGCAAGTCAATCTCGCACACCACGCCCCGCGTCAGTTTCTTTTCCAATCCCTTCTTACTCACATAGGTCGGCAACCAACCGGTGTTCTGTACCACCAGGCGGATCCGATAGGCCCCCTCGCCAAGGGCTTTGGCGCTGGCCTCGTACAACGCCAGGCGAGGCGAGATCAGCAGGTGCCAGATCAGCCAGTCGGAGAAGGGCGCGATTTCCTCCTCCAGGAACTGCAGCGGCGGGTTGCGGAAGGCGTAGAACTCGTTCCACCCGCCCAACTCCACCGGGCCCAACTCTGGATGCTCGAACGGGTACCACGCGATGTAACCTTGCCCATCCAACACCTCATCGCTCCACTTGAGCATCTTGAGATCATCCTCCAGCGGATGCTCGCGCCACCAGTCGATGAACTTGTATTCCTCGATGCCGGCCTGCCGCTGTGGGCTCCAAATCTCCACCGTCCACGCGAACGTCCCCAGATGATCGTACATCCAGCCGTCGAATCCGCCGGTAATGACCTGGTTGGGATGGTAGCGGAAATCGTGATAGACGGAGACCGCCGGGTAGCCGGTGATCTCGGTACCCTTCTCGCCAATTTTCTGATAGGTCCACAGATCCTCGGCCGGGAATGCCTTGTCGTCCCGGTCGTCGTAGGGCCGGAGCAACACGCCGCTGTAGGTATGGAAGGCCACAGCGCTGACGATGTTGGGATGATCAGCGATGAAGTGGGCCATCGCGTGCACCTCCGGTTCGGAGGTGGGATAGGGGCCAGCCCCCTGCTGCTCATATTCCTGCCGCCAGTTGATGGGGAAATTGCGATTCAGATCGAGCCGCTCTTTCTGCGGTCGCAGAGGAATCAGAACCCCGTCGTATTGTTCGATCCGGCCCTCCGGCAAGAGCCGGTAATACTGCCCGCCCACCTCGCTTGGCTCCCGGCGCACCAAAAGACGCGGCTCCTCGGGGCAGACCTTCCACGTCCCGTTGGGATCCGGCACACGCATCATCAAGATCCGCCCATCGCCGTCGATGTCCTCAACCTCCAGGCCGCCGATTGGCTCCTCGTCGTAGGGATAAGGGCGCGTGCTGGAACGGATGAAGCGGGGCTTATCCGCCAGGGCCAACTCGGCTCCATCCGGATTCACCCTGGGGCAGACGTAAAAGGCGCGGGTATCCAGGCAGCGGGTCACGTCGTCGTCGGAACCGTATTGGGTGACCAGCCGGTTGATCAGGTACAGGCAGGCGCTGGACGGCGATATCTCGGTGGCATGGATGTTCCCATCGACCCACATGGCCGGCTTGTGCCGGTCCTCGCCAGTCGAGAAATTGGTCGCCGTGACCAGCCAGATCTCCCGTCCCTCGTAACTCTGGCCGATGCTTTCCAGCCGTACCAGATCGGGATATTCCGCCGCGAACGATTCCAGAATACATGTCAAATCGTCGTAGCGATAAAAAGTGTCAAATTTCACGTCGGGCATTATTTTCTCCTATTTTCCTCGTAACTTCTGACTCTGCTCATCCTGTGCTCGCCGGATCACAATCCGGCTGAGACCGGGTTAGGTTAGTTTTCCTCTAACAAAACAGCCTGGGCCGCGGCCAATCCCACGCCAGGCTCGAAACCGTATGCCACTCGCGATAAGCCCTTCTCGATCGCGCCCACCGTCGCCAAGATATCGGCCGCGTTCACCACACCCATGTGACCCACGCGGAAGTAACGAGACTTGATCTCCGGGTGCAATCCGCCAGCCACGATGACGCCCGCCGCCTTGACGTGGGCCAACATCGACCGGTCGACCCCTTCCGGGAAATAGGGCGCGGTCAGGGTTGTGGCTGTCTTGTCGGCGCTCACCGGCACCTGATCCATCCCCAGGGCCGTGACCGCCGCCTTGAAGGCCGCGCTCAAGCGGCGATGACGGGCAAAGCGCGCTTCCATCCCCTCGTCCAATATCTGGCCCAGGCTCACATTGAGCGCCCAGATCAGGTTGACCGGCGGTGTGCCGTAATAACTGGGCTGGCGGGCCTCGTAGGCGGCCATGACCGGTAACCACTGGCTCCAATCGGCGTAATAGCAACCGACGGGCGATTGGCGTCGTTGAAAGGCCGCCATCGCGCGGGGACCGGCGACCACCAGCGCCAATCCTGGCGGCACGCCAATCGCCTTCTGAGAGGCGGTCAGCGCCAGATCGACGCCCCACGCCGACTGGCGCAGTTCTTCCCCGGCCACCGAGCAGACCCCATCGACCACGAGCAACGCCCCGTACTGCCGGCCCAGATGAGCCAGCCCCGCCACGTCGGCGCAGACCGCCGTGGACGTATCGACGTGGGTGATGGTCATCAGTTTGTAATCGTCCGCCCGCAGCGCCGCCTCCACGTCGTCCAGGGAGGGCGCGTCGCCGACCGGCGCCCGCACGTGGGTCGTCTCGGCGCCGTAGCGGGCCAGGATCTCGCCGAAGCGGTCGCCGAAGTAGCCGGTATTGACCACCAGCGCCCTGTCGCCCGGCTCGATCAGGTTAGCCGCTGCCATATCCATCGCCAGGCTACCCGATCCGGCGACGACGAACGGCTGCCCATCGGGGCACAGAAACACCTCTCGCAACCGTTCCAACGCCTGCCCAAAGGCTTCGATGAAGTTGGGCGCCACGTGGCTGGTGGTGGGTGCGCCCATCGCCCGCATCACCTCTGGCGTGAACTCGATCGGGCCGGGGATCATCAGCAACTTTCTATCCTTCATGATCTACAACTCCTCTCATTCGATAAGGTTGATCGTAACAACTCATAAAAAAATCGGGCTCTCTGGCAGTTCGCATGGTTGGCTTGGGGATGTGACTGCTCACCTTGTGCCCGCCGGATCACAATCCGACAGTTTACAGGCGACGTGTTGGCTTCCGTCACCACCCATGATGGCCCTTGCACCATCGACGCGGATTGTGATCCGCACTGCACACGTAGGCTGAGCAGTTACTCCCGAATTATAGCACGATCTCGGTGATTCAGAAACGTGATGGGCCATCACGTGTAAATCATTGCAAAAACTGTATCATCTCAATAAACCGGGGCAAACTCGCTCGGGCCGGTCTCCTGACCGTGCCCGCTGTGGCTCGGTCGGGAGACCGGCCACAGCTCCCCAACTTATTGAGAAGATACCAAAAACTTACCTTTTGTGGCAAAATAGAGACGAGGACAAAAGAAGATGAACAAATCACGTGGGAGGGCTGATGGCTTTCACTGCCCTGTGGCTGGGCGTTGGATTGCTTGGACAATTGATCTGGCTACCCTGGCTGCTGATTCCCCGAGGTTTGCTGCTCTGGCCGTTGGGAACAGCACTCTTGCTGCCCTGGTTCCTGGCAACCGGCGAGACGGCCGATGAGACGGCCGATGAGACGGCGCAAGAATCTGGCGCGCTCGGACGACTCGGTTGGTGCTTGGCTCACAGCAGCGTGCTGATCGGATGTCTCTTCCTCTCTATGCAGTTGAGCCCCGAACTGGGCTTCATCGCGATCGTCCTGCCGTTATTCCCCGTCATTCTCGGCCTCCACGCCCTGGCCGTGGTGGGACAGCGGGGCAGCTTTCCCTTCGGATTGAGCGGCGCGATGTTCGTGAGTGAGTTGCTCTTAGCCATCTTCCCACTGCGGTGAAGCAAACGGCTGGCCCTGTCAAACACGTTCACCGTCTGTTTGCCGCTCACCTCGCCCCCGAGTCTATCGCCTTTTCATAGAGACAAACTTCCTGATCTCGTCAGCCACGAAGATCGAGCTGGAGACCAGCACGATTAATCCCCAATCCTGCCAACCGAGCGGCACGGTGCCCAGCGCCGCCTGCATGAATGGCACGTACTCAGCCAGGATCTGCAACAGGATCGAGAGCACGATAGCGCCGATCAGATACCGGTTGCTGAAAAACCCCAGTTGGAAGACCGATTTGTCGCGCGAGCGGCAGTTGAGCGAGTTGAAGACCTGGAACATGGCCAGGGTGGTAAACGCCATCGTCTGGGAATACGCGAGGTTGCCGTTGCGATCCGCCCAGATGAACACCCCCAGCGTCCCAATCGCCATGAACAACGCCACGTAGGCGATATTGATCAGGATCTCGCGGTTGATGATGCGCGTATCGGGTTTGCGGGGCGGCTCGTCCATCACGTCGCCCTCCTTCGGCTCCAGAGCAATCGTGATGTCCAGGATGCCGTCGGTCACCAGGTTGACCCACAGGATCTGCACCGGGGTGATAGGCAGGCCGTGGGATGGCAAGAAGGCCAACGTGCTCACCAGAGTCAAATCCTCGCCGATGTTGGTCGCCAGGAGGAACTTGACCACCTTGCGCACGTTCTGGAAGACGACGCGCCCCTCATCGATGGCGTTGACGATGCTGCTAAAGTTATCGTCGGTCAGCACCATCTCGGCCGTCTCTTTGGTCACGTCGGTGCCGGTGATGCCCATGGCGACGCCGATCTCGGCCGCTTGCAGCGCCGGCGCGTCGTTGACGCCATCGCCCGTCATCGCCACCACGTGCCCCTGTCTTTGCAGCGACCCGACGATGCGGTGCTTGTGCTCCGGGGAGACGCGGGCGAAGACCGCCGCCTGCTCGATCACGTCGTCCAGTTCGTCGTCGCTCATCCCTTCCACGGCAGGCCCGGTGAATACCTTACCCTCACTTTCCCCCTCAAGGATGCCCACCTCGCGCGCGATCGCCTCTCCGGTCAGCCTGTGGTCGCCAGTCGCCATGATGACCCGTACGCCGGCCCGCTTGCAGCGCCTCACTGCCTCGGGCACCTCGGCGCGCGGCGGATCCATCATGCCGGTCAGCCCGGCAAAGACCATCTCGACGTCGTGCCCATATTCGAGATCCTCCTTGAAGCGCTCCACCTCGTCCGGCTCGATAATCTGATAAGCCAGTCCCAGCACCCGCAGCGCCTCGCTCGCCATACGGTGGTTCTCATCCAACAGGTGTTCCCGGTCCTCGTCCTCCAGCGGACGCGCCTCACCGTTCTCGCGGATTTTGGGGCAGAGTTCGAGCACCGTCTCGGGCGCGCCCTTGACCAGCACCCACACCCTGCCCTCGGATGTCCGGTGAAACGTCGCCATGAACTTGCGCTGGGAGCTGAAGGGAATCTCGTCGATCCGATGAAATCGATCCTCCAACCCTTCCTTGTGCTGGCCGGCCTTGGCCGTCGCAACCACAAACGCGCCCTCGGTGGGATCGCCGCGAATCTCCCATTCGACCTTGCCGTTGTAATGATGCTGCACCAGGCGCGCATTGTTACACAGTGCACCGACGTGCAAGGCCAGGCGCACGTCGGGGTCGGAGGTGGGATCGAAGCGCTCGCCATCCCGCTCGAAACGCCCCTTGGGGGCAAAGCCAACGCCGGTGACGTGGATCGTCTTGCCGCCCGCCATGATTTGCTGCACCGTCATCTGGTTCGTCGTCAGCGTGCCGGTCTTGTCGCTGCAGATGACGGTCGCCGCGCCGAGCGTATCGACCGCCGGCAACCGGCGGATGATGGCGTTGCGCTTGGCCATGCGATTGACGCCCACTGCCAGTGTGATGCTCATCACCGCCGGCAACCCCTCGGGGATCGAGGAGACGGCCGAGGCCAGCGCGAACAGGAAGATTTCCTGCCATTCCAGCCCACGAATTATTCCCAAGATCAACGTCATCGCAGCCACGCTGACCGCCAGTATACCCAATTTCTTGCCCAGATCGAGCGTCTGCTTCTGCAGCGGTGACTCGACTTTCTCCGTCTCCTGGATCAACGTGGCGATCTTGCCCATCTCGGTCTGGGCGCCGGTGGCGTAGATGATCGCCCGGCCGCGCCCGTTGGTGACGATGGTGCCGCCGTAGACGAGGTTGGTGCGCTCTGCCGTGGGCAGTTCGCCCTCCAGCGGCTCGACCGTTTTGCGCACCGAGAGCGATTCACCGGTGAGCATGGCCTCGTCGACCTCGAGGTTGGGCGCCTCAAAGAGGCGGGCGTCGGCTGGCACCTTGGCCCCGGCGTCCAGCAGAATGACGTCCCCAGGCACGATCTCTGTCGCCGGGACGCTCATCTCGATGCAATCGCCCTCATCCGGGCAATCGCGCAGCACATCGGCCTCCGGCGCGGCCTGGGATTTCAGCGTTTGCAGGGCCTCCTCCGCCCGGTATTCCTGGAAGAAGCCGATCAATGTATTGACGATGATGACGACGCCGATCACAATCGCATCGGCCGTCTTGCCGGCGACCAGCGAGATCGCAGCCGCCATCAACAGCACGAAGACCAGCGGGTTCTTGACCTGCGCCCAGAGGATCTCGAGCTTGCTGACCCCTTCGGCGCTCTCGATCTCGTTCGGCCCGTATTCTTCCAGACGGCGCTCGACCTCGGCCGGGCTCAGGCCATGACGGCTGGATTCCAGGACGTCGAACGTCTCCTCAACATCTAGCGTGTGCCAAGCTCGTTCCATATTCCCTCTAATCATGGGTAGTCTCCCGCTCGAGTTTTATTGATGCGAAGCAACTGCTCACCTTGTGCTCGCCGGATCACAATCCGGAAGCCGGATCATAATCCGGCCACTTGCAGGCGACGTGTTGGCTTCTGTCACCACGCGGATTATGATCCGCTCTGCACACGTATGCTGGGCGTATCTTCTCAATAACTACAGAATTAACCCAAAGGGAGGGCGAGCTTCTCAGCCCACCCTCCCATCCAGAACAACGCTTACGAACCGGGCTTTTCTATGTGCGCCTGCCGGGCGTTCGCCATCAGCGGTTGCACCAAATTCACGAACTCGGTCGGGATGACGAACTTGGTCGATTCGCCTTCGCCCAGCGCCTTGAGCGCGTCCAGGTACTGGAGCGTCATCGTCTTGCTATCGACGCCCTGGGCGATCTTGTAGATCTCGTTCAACGCCAGCGCGAAACCCTCGGCCCGCAAGATCGCGGCCTGCCGGTCGCCCTCCGATTGGAGGATCGTCGCCTGCTTGTCGCCCTCGGCCTTGAGGATCGCAGCCTGCTTGTCACCCTCGGCCACAGTCACGGCCGCTTCGCGCTGACCGTTCGCCTCGGCCACGACCGCGCGCCGGTTCCGCTCAGCCGCCATCTGGCGCGTCATCGCCTCTTCGATCTGCTTCGGCGGGACGACCTCGCGGATCTCGACCGCCATCACACGGATACCCCACCGATCGGTGACGTCGTCCAGCTTCTCGTGCAGGATACGGTTGATCTCGTCCCGCTTGGAGAGCACGTCGTCCAGGTCCATCGCGCCGACCACCGCGCGCAGGGTAGTGATCGCCAGGCCGCGCGCCGCCCCGGTGAAGTTCTCCACCTCCAGGACACTGCGCATCGGGTCGATGACCTTGTCGTAGACCAGAAAGTCGATCGAGATCGAGGCATTGTCAGCAGTGATGCAAGTCTGGGGCGGCACGTCGAAATAGACCTCTCGCAGATCGACCACCTCCCCGCGGTCGATGAAGGGAATCAGAAAGACCAGCCCCGGCCCTTTCTCTCCCACACAACGGCCCAGGCGAAAGACGACCAAGCGGCGGTATTCCGGCACGATGCGGACCGCCATCGTCACCACGATCAAACCCAACAATAATAGGAACCCAACAATAAACAGATCCATCGTTACACCTCCTCGTTACCTTGTGGCAGACTCTGAGAATCTGTACGTTCGGAGTCTGCATCTGCCGATACAACTTGCAAACGTACGCCGGATATACCAGTGACGCGCACGGGATCGCCGGCGTGAATCTCCCCCGTCGTGGCGACGGCGCTCCAATCCTGCAGATCGACGCGCACCTGCCCCGCCGGCGCCAGGTCGGTCAACGCGACGCCCTGCTGCCCGACCAAGCGCTGCGCGCCGGCCCGGACGGGCATACGGTTGGCGATGAGGATGACCCGCAACACCAGGACGCTGAACGCGATCATGCCGAGGGCCATCACGACGATCAGCCAGGGGCTGACCCGCACGGTGGGCATCGCCGGCGAGGTCGGCGTGATGGGCGCAAAGAGCAGCAACGAACCCAGGATGAAGGGTACCAGCCCGATAACTGTCACGACCGCCTCGGTGTCGGTAAGCAGGCCAACGACGAAAAAGACGACGGAGAGGGCCAACAACCCAATGGCGGCCCAGTTCACCGGCAGGTTGCCCAATGCCATAAAAGCCACGATGTAGGCGATGACGGCCCCCGCTCCCGCCACGCTCAATCCCGGATCGGCCAGTTCGGCCAGCAGCAACAGGGTGCCCAACGAAAGCAGCAGGTAAGCGACGTTCGGTTCGGTGATGACGTGGAAGAAACGCTCGCTCAGGTTCATCGGTTGCGCCATCACGATAGCTTCCGCCGTCTGCAACGACACCCCGGCGACCTGGCGCCCGTCCAGGCGGCGCAACAGATCATCCACGTCATCGGCCAACAGGTCGATCACGTGCAGTTCCAGCGCCTCGTCGGCGGTGACGGAGAGATTCTCGCGCACTGCCCGCTCGGCCCAGTCGGCGTTGCGCTCCCGCCGGGTAGCCACGCTGCGCACCAGGGCGGCGGCGTCAGCCGTCATCTTCTCGTCCATCACGTCGCTGATCTCAGCGCCCAGGGGCACGGGATGGGCGGAACCAACGTGGGTCGCGGGCGCCATGACCGCCACGTCAGCCGCCAACAGCACAAACATGCCAGCCGAGGTCGCCCGCGCGCCGCCGGGCGTCACGTAGACGACGGTGGGCAGCGGCGCGTTGAGCAACAGTTGGACGATGTCGCGCATGGCGGACTCCAGCCCGCCGGGCGTGTCGAGAGTGATGACGAGCACCTGCGCGCCGCGCTGTTCCGCCAGCCGCAGCCCGCGTTCGAGGTAGCGCGCCGAGAATGGGTTGATCACGCCATCCAATTCGAGCAGCATCACCGGTCCATTCGCCGCGCCAACTGACGGCGGAAAGACGCCCAAAAACAACAGAGACAACAAAAACAAAGCCCAGTATCTTTTCTTCATACGTCTACCCCCTCTGTTTCCTCCAGTTGTTGAGAAAGAACCTTGAGAAAGAACACGGATATACAGGATTGGCGGATCGAGAGCGGCCCAAATCCGCCCATCCCCAAAATCCGCGTTCTCAAACCACCCATCACAAGAGCATTGGCCCGAGCAAAAAGTAGGCCAGGAAAAAATAGATCAACAGCCCGGTGATGTCCTTGATGGTGGTAATGATCGGGTCAGCGCCGGCGGCCGGATCGGCGCCCACCCGCACCAGCACGTAGGGGATCAAAAAACCGAGCGTGGTCGCCAGTGCAGTGGTAAACATCAACGAAAGGCCAACGACCAGGCCAAGCGCCGGGACGCCCTGCCAAAGCGCCGCGATGACGCCGGTCACGACGCCCAGCACCGCGCCGATCGACAGGCCGACGCTCATCTCGCGCAGCAGGTGGACGCCGAAGCGCCGCAGGTTGATGTGCCCCAACGCCAGCGCGCGGGCGAAGATGGTCGACGATTGGGTGCCAGCGTTTCCGCCCATATCCATCACGACCGGAATGAAGATCGCCAGCATCGGAATGCTCCCGATCGTGTGCTCAAAAGCGCCGATGACCGTACCGGCGAGCAATCCCCCGACCATCGCGATCAATAGAAATGGCATCCGCACCGGCCAGATGTCGCGCAGCGATCCATTCGCCAGACGATAACTGCGTCCGGTCTCACGCCCCGTGAACGAGGCCAGGGCGGCCTTGTCGAAGAAATCCTCCGTGACCTCTTCCTCCATGATCTCCATCGCGTCGTCGATGGTGATCACGCCCACCAGCCGCTGGCCCTGGTCGACCACGGGCAAGCTCAATAGGTCGTGGTGCTGGAGCAGACGGGCCGCCTCCTCCTGGTCAGTCTCGGTCGTCGCCCACAATAGATCGATGTCCATCAACGAGGCGATACGTTCCTCAGGCTGGGCCAGGATCAGTTCGTTCAGCGAGATTTGGCCCAGCAGTCGCCGTTCGGCGTCGGTCACGTAGAGGGTGTGGATGTCGTCCTGTTCACGTCCCACGCGGCGCACCTTTTCGAGCGCTTCGGCGACGGTCATCTCCTGCATCAGACGTACATACTTGGGCGTCATGATCCGCCCGGCGGTCTCCGGTTTGTATCCCAACAACAGGTTGACCTGGGACCGTTCAGTCGGCGGCAGTGCCTCGACCAGCCGTTTGGCGACGGCGGCCGGCAGCTCATCCAGCAAGCGGGCGCGATCGTCCGGATCCAACGCGCCGAAAATGTCGTTCGCCCGCTCCTGGGTGAAGGAGGCGATCAAGTCCTGCCGCTGCTCGACGTCGAGCTGCTCGAACAGCGCCAGCGCGCGATCCTTGCCGAGCAGGCGAAAGGGAAGCACCCGCTCCCTGGGCGCCAGGTTCTCGATCAGCGCCCGCAGATCGTCCATATCAGCCTGATCGAGCACGGCCTTGAGCGCTTGCATGTCACCCGCGTCGAGGTGCTCGCGGGCCAGATCGTACAGATTCTGCTGCACGTTCATGAACGCCTCCTATGATTCATCTGATGAATTTCTCAAACAGCGGGACGAAGGCCAACGAGACAGTCGCCATCAATTGTACCAGAATATCGAGGGTCGGGCCAGCGGTGTCCTTGAGCGGGGCGCCCACCGTGTCACCGATCACGCTGGCCTTGTGGGCCAGAGACCCCTTGCCGCCCGCCTCTCCCGCCTCAATCCGCTTCTTGGCGTTGTCCCAGGCGCCGCCGGCGTTGGCCATGAAGAGGGCCAGGAAGATGCCGCCCACGATGCAGCCCGCCAGCAGGCCGGCCAATGCCTCCGGCCCCAACGTGAAGACGACGAGAAAGGGGATGCCAATCGCCAACAGGCACGGCAGCGCCAACCGGTTCAGCGCGCCCTTGGTGGCGATGTCGACGCAGCGCCCGTAATCCGGCGGGTTCTCGCCCGCCATCAGGCCGCGAATCTCCCGGAACTGCCGCCGCACCTCCAGGGCGATCGACTGTGCGGTCCGGTCGACCGAATGGATCACCATCGCCGAGAAGAGGGCCGGCAGCACACCGCCGATCAACAGGCCCGCCATCACATGAGGTTCTCGGATGTCCAGGTGCTCAATCTGGGCCGCCTCGGAATAGGCAGCCAGCAGGGAAAGGGCGGCGGCGGCGGTGGCGGCGGCGGCGGCGAAGGACTTGCCGATGGCAGCCGTGGTGTTGCCCACCGCGTCCAGGCGATCGGTGATCTCCCGGATCCCCGCCGGTTGACTGCTCATCTGGGCGATGCCGCCGGCGTTATCGGAAATCGGCCCGTAGGCGTCCATCGAGAGGTTGATCCCCAGAATGGAGA
>DSAR01000252.1 GCA_011046405.1 Chloroflexota bacterium
CGGGCGGTGTGGGTGGGGAGCGAGTCGCATCCTTACGCCGTCAAGCCGACCTCGACCATCGTGGCCGAGTCGATCGGCGCGACCCCCTACACCCAGGCCGGCGATTGGGAATTCGCCTGCAAGGCCGGGACCGAGGCCTTCCAGGCGACCATTGGTTTCGTGGGCTCGGGGATGGCCCGGTACGCACTGGCCATCGGGATGGACACCGCCCAGGCCCGGCCCGGCGACGCGCTGGAATACACGTCCGGGGCCGGCGGCGGCGCCTTTTTGATCGGCCCGGCGGAAGAGGCGCTGACCGTCCTGGAGGGCTCGATTTCGTACGTCACCGATACGCCGGACTTCTGGCGGCGCGCTTACCAGCACTACCCCTCACACGGGGGGCGTTTCACCGGGCAGCCGGCCTATTTCAAGCACTCGGCGGCGGCGGCGCAGGATTTGATGGACGCCCTGGGCACGGAGCCTTCGGATTACGCCTATGCAATCTTCCACCAGCCCAACGCCAAGTTCCCAAGCAAGATCGCCCGCCAGTTGGGTTTCCGGCCGGAGCAGATCGCGCCGGGCCTCCTGGTCAACGAGATCGGCAACACCTATGCCGGCTCTTGCCTCGTCGGTTTGACCGCCGTGTTGGACGTGGTCGAACCCGGGGATCGGGTGCTGGCGGTGAGCTACGGTTCCGGGGCTGGTTCCGATGCATTCTCGTTCCGGATCACCGAGGCAATATTGGAGAGACGGGGACGAGCGCCGGCCACCCGCGATTACGTCGGCCGGCGCGTGGCAATCGACTATGGGATGTACGTGAAATTTACCGGGAAGTTGAGAAAATGAGAGACGTAGCGATCATTGGGGTAGGACAGACAGAGGTTGGAGAACATTGGGACGTCAGCCTGCGGCATCTGGCGCTGTACGCACTGCAGGCAGCGATGACCGACGCCGGCGTCAACCGCGTCGATTCGCTCTACGTGGGCAATATGCTGTCGGGCGAACTGACGGGCCAGGAACACCTGGGGGCGCTGGTCGCCGATTTCGCCGGGTTGCGCGGCATCGAGGCGTTCAAGATCGAGGCCGCCTGTGGCTCGGGGGCCGCGGCCCTGCGCCTGGGGTACGTGGCGGTCGCAGGGGGATTGGCCGACATCGTCGTCGTGGTCGGCGTGGAGAAAATGACCGACGCTTTGGGGCCGGACGCGACGAGCGCCCTGGCCATGGCCGCCGACGGCGATTACGAGGCGGCCCAGGGGGTGTCCTTCGTCGCCATCAACGCCATGTTGATGCGCCGGTACATGCACGACTATGGGTACCCTCACCGGGATTTTGCCACCTTCGCCATCAACGCCCACAAAAACGCGGTCAACAATCCCCACGCGATGTTCAAGTTCCCGGTCACGGCGGAGCGATTCGCCCGGGCGAAGATGATCTGCGACCCGATCAACCTGCTCGATAGTTCGCCCATCTGTGACGGGGCGGCGGCGGTCGTACTGGCGCCGGCTGACGCGGCGCGCACACTCTCGGCGGCGCCAGTCCGTATCGCGGCCTCGGCCATTGGTACCGACACAGTCGCCGTGCACGACCGGCGGGACCCGATGGTCCTGGATGGGGCGATCCTATCGTCGAATAGGGCGTACGAACAGGCCGGTATCACGCCCGACGACGTCGACCTGTTCGAATTGCACGACGCCTTCAGCATCATGGCGGCGCTGAGCCTGGAATCGGCGGGCTTCGCCGAGAAGGGCCAGGGGCTGCGCGTGGCGATGGAGGACGAGATCGGGATCGAGGGCCGCATTCCCATCACTACGATGGGGGGGTTGAAGGCTCGCGGGCACCCGGTCGGGGCCACGGGCATCTACCAGGTCGTCGAGGTGGTCCAACAGCTGCGCGGCCTGGCCGGGGCCAACCAGGTCCCCGGCGCCCGGTGGGGCATGGCCCAAAACATCGGGGGCAGCGGCGCGACGGTCGTGACGCACATCTTGGAGAAAATGGAATAAGGCTCAAAACAGAGCTTACGACATAAGAGAAATTTAGGAGGTTACAATGGGTGTACCGAGAAATTGGCGACTGCAGCAACAACGATACCGTTTAGTGGGTGAAGTTTGCGACAAATGCGGCGAGCGGATCTTCCCGCCCCGCGACGTCTGCCCAGAGTGCGAGGCGCCGGCCAATACGCCGGTCCGCTTCAGCGGGCGAGGTGAGGTCTATTCCTACAGCACCGTCCACACGCCGCCCCGGGGTTTCGAGGCGTACGTGCCGTACACCGTGGCCCTGGTGCAGCTGGAGGAAGGACCGATGGTCACCGCGCAACTGACCGACGTGGACGCCGAGCATGTCCGCATCGGCATGCCGGTGGAGATGGTCACGCGCAAAATTCAGGAGGAAGGCGCTGAAGGAGCCATTATCTACGGGTACAAATTCCGTCCCGCGCACTTCGAGCAGCATTCCCCCTAATCGGGAATTTGACACAGAGGAGCACTGATTAGACACTGGGTTTCGCAGAGCATGAGACTTATTTGGTATCTTCTCAATAAGTTGGGGAGCTGTGGCCGGTCTCCCGACCGAGCCACAGCGGGCACGGTCAGGAGACCGGCTCGAGCAAGTTTGCCCTGGTTTATTGAGATGATACCTTATTTGTAACTGCTCACCTTGTGCCCACCGGATCACAATCCGGGCTGCAGCCGATGTGTCGGTTTCCGTCCCCACCCCGTCAATGGCCCACGCGCCAATGGCGCGGATTGTGATCCGCTCTGCACACGTATGCTGATCAGTTACACTAATCTTTGGGTTTTTCGCGTTAATTCGTGCAAACCTGTCCCGAGCGTAGTCGAAGGATTCGTGGCGAATCTTTCGCCACTACCATGCGAAATCCCAAAGAACCGTATATCGAAGACCGCATCTCTTATGTTGAAAAGTTTGGCTCTACTGCACTGGTTGCGCTTATACGTCGTTGCTATTATGCTGTGTGTCGTGATAACAGGTTGCAGCGACGTGTCTTTGAGCATCGGACCCCTACACTTGGATACCTATGGCGCATCGGCGAGGGCGTTGCAGAAAGAGCAGCCAGAGAATCTGACGCTCGATTTCTCCCGCTGCAAGGAACCGGGTCCGGCCCAGGGTACCCAGGTGACGCAAGTAGAGTGGACTGAAGATGATGTGCTCTATTGTGTGGTCACCATCGACGCCAATTGCAGCGATGACTATTGGGTAGGCGACTACGAGATAAAGGGTGAGAACGAACTCATCCTGGAATATACGACGATTCGCGCTGGTGGTGAGGACGCTTGCCTTTGCCAGGTTGAACTACGGTACTGGATCAGCAATCTGGAGCAACGGGATTACACCGTAACGGTGCGTCAAACTGACTTGGTTAGACCACAGGGAACGCGTAACAAATGAGCCGTTAGATGGAGAATATGTCTATGAACGTTCAACCCGTCACGCTGACTGGGCACATCGTCCATCTAGAACCGCTCGCGGATGCCCACGTGCCTGACCTGGCCAAGGTCGGCCTGGAGGAGCGCATCTGGCGCCACATGCTCTACGGCAACATAGACACGGTGGAGAAGATGCGCGCTTTCGTGCAGGATATGCTGGCCCGGCAAGCGCAGGGCAACGACCTGCCCTTCGCTGTGATTTACCGCCAGTCGGGCCGGGCCATCGGTTGCACACGTTATATGAACATCCGCCGCCAGCATCGGAGCGTTGAGATTGGCGGCACCTGGTATGGTCTAGATTACCAGCGCACCGGCGTCAACACCGAGTGCAAATACCTCCTGCTGGGTCACGCGTTCGAGACGTGGGGCTGTATCCGCGTCCAGCTCAAGACAGATACGCGGAATGCACCTTCTATGCGGGCCATCGAGCGGCTGGGCGCCGTCAAGGAGGGCGTTCACCGCAAGCACATCATCACGCCCGAGGGCGTGATCCGGGATTCGGTCTTCTACAGCATCATCGACGACGAATGGCCCCAGGTGAAGGCGCGCCTGGAAACGCTCATGCGCACCGGTAACCGTCGATGACAGGGGAGAGAATAACCTATGACGTCATCGTCGTCGGGGGCGGTCCGGCCGGCTTGATGGCAGCCGGACAGGCGGCCGGGATGGGCGCCCGGACGCTGCTCCTGGAGAAGATGGATTGTCCGGCCCACAAGCTGCGCATCACGGGCAAGGGACGCTGCAACCTGACCAACGTCGCGCCGATGGAGACCTTCATCGATCACTTCGGGCCCAGCGGGCAGTTCCTGCGCCAGGCGTTTTACCGCTTCTTTGCCGAGGACCTGGTGGCCTTTTTGGCCCAACTGAGCGTGCCGACGGTGACCGAGAGAGGCGGGCGCGTGTTCCCCGCCAGCAGCGACGCCCAGGACGTGGTGGACGCGCTGATCGAGTGGGTCCAGGCCCAGGGGGCCACGATCCAAACCCGCGCCCCGGTCGAAGGCCTCATTACTGAAAACGCGTGCCCGGGCGGCGTGCGCGTGACCGGCGTGCGCGCGGCGCCCAACCGGACGTATCGCGCCGACAGCGTGATCGTCGCCACCGGTGGCGCCTCCTATCCCGGCACCGGCTCGACGGGCGATGGCTATCGCCTGGCCGAGTCGGTGGGACACACGATCGTGCCGATTCGCCCAGCCCTGGTGCCGCTGGAGACGGCCGGTGACGTGGCGCCCCGGTTGCAGGGGCTCAGCCTGCGCAACGTGAACGTCCGGCTATTGATCGCAGACACAGAACGGGACGAGCAATTTGGCGAGATGCTGTTCACCCATTTCGGGGTCTCTGGCCCCATTATCCTCACCCTGAGCCGCCAGGTCGTGGACGCTCTGCAACGGGAGCAGCGGGTAGAGATCTCCATCGACCTCAAGCCCGCGCTGGACGAGGAGACGCTGGACGCCCGGATCCTGCGCGATTTCGACGCCCACGGCAAGCGGCAGTTCCGCAACATCCTCAAGGATATGCTGCCCAGCAAGCTGATCCCCGTCTGCGCCGATCTGGTTTCCATCTCGCCCTACAAAGTCGCCCACCAGATCACGTCGGAAGAACGGGATCGGCTGCGGGCCTGGCTAAAGGACTTTCGTCTGCGGGTGACCGGGCGCCGGCCCTTCGCCGAGGCGATCGTCACCGCCGGCGGCGTGGAGACAACCGAGATCGAACCTCGCACGATGGCCTCCAAGTTGGTCCAGGGGCTGTACTTCGCCGGTGAGGTGCTGGATGTGGACGCCGACACCGGGGGCTATAACCTGCAGGCCGCCTTTTCGACCGGTTGGTTGGCAGGGCGATCCTCCGCGAAACACCGTGATCGCTAACTATGCCGTATCGGCAGCGGGGATAATTCCGGCGATGAGAATGAGGAGAGTAACCCACCCAAGCATCGCCGCACGGCCTGGGGCGATCCCAGGCGAGCATCGGCGCTGGTCGAGCGATCTGAATCCGAGACCAGGATAGCCCATCCTCCGCGATCCTGGACCACGCCAAAGGCCTCCTCGTCTTTATCGTCATCTCCCAGGTAAAGGGCTACAGCGCCAAGCAGTGGGTCTCGATCCAACAAATAGGCCACCGTCTTCCCTTTGTGGGCCAGCTTAGGCCCCACCTCCAGGAACTTGTGCCCGCCCAGCACCCGGAATGTGCCCGGGGGCAACGAAAACGCTTCGAGCACATTTCGGGCCGCGTCCAAGGTCTCCCCCGCCTCGTCATCGCCAGCATATCGGGCGTGAAGGGCCAGGGACCAATCCTTGTCCTCGAGGAAGAACCCCTCTCGCCCCTCGATCAGGCGCTCCCAGCGCGGCTTGATCCGCTCCAGGTGAGGTCTGATCGCACCGTAGGCGACTCGCTCGACCCGCTGACCGGTCGGCATGCGCAACTCGACCCCGTACGTACCGGCCAACAGGATGCCATCGACCGGCACCAATCTCTCCACGTGCGCCAGGCGGCGCCCACTGATGATGGCCACTCGAATCGAGGACGCTCTCGCCAGGCGTTCGATCAACGTCACGACGGCGGGGTCTGGCTCGACGTGATCTGGCGTAGGCGCAAGATCGGCCAGGGTGCCGTCGTAATCCAGGAACAGGCGTAAACGCTCGGCCTGTCTCAAGCGCGCCTCAATCTCCGCCAGAGGATGGTTCATCGAGAAATCCCTTCCCGCAATAGAGGCTCGATCTCTCGCCGAAAAATCGCTTGCCAAGTATACGCCCGTCGCACACGACGCCGAAAGCGAGAGGTCGCACTCCTCTCCACGCGCTCCAACAGCAACGCCGCCGTCTGCGCCGGAGCGTCCTGGGGATCAAAAATCGCCACGTCAGAGGCGCCGATCTCCTCGGCCGCCGGCACCCCGGTACATAGCACCGGCATACCCACCAGCCCGGCCTCCAGGACCGGCATCCCGAACCCTTCACGGTGGCTGGGCATAAACATCACGTCAGCGACGCGGTATAGATCGCCGACGACCCGGTCATCAATGGTGTATGGTTCCCCGGGCTCTGGTCCCGATTCGAAAACGAAACGCATCTCACCCTCCACCTCGAGTTCCCGCCGCAACGCCTGTAACGATTGAAAATAGGCCATGCTCTCGGCGCTGTGGGGGTCTGGCGGGCCGGTCAGGACCAATTTGGGACGGCAACCGTGCGCCTTCAAGGCCGCGACGACGCGGAGCGCGTACTCAATGTTCTTCGCCTGGGTCACGCGCACCGGCATCAACACGATCAGGTCGCTATCCAGCAGATCGAGCCGATCCACCAGGGCGCGCCCCTCGTCGGAAAGCGCCCACAGTCTCTGAGGACTCACGCCGTTATAGACCACGTGAATGTCGTCCGACGGACAATCGAAGAGGGTCGCCAGCGCCTGTTGCCGCCGCCGGGAGACGACGACGTACGTCACGTCGGACCGGCGCGTGCGCAACAAATCCCAGGGATGGCGCGGATACAATTTAGAACGGGAGCGCTCGCTGGCCCAGCCAAAATCGTGACACCAGGCGATGCAATGCCGAATCACGCCCTGCTCGAGTAACTGGTGTAAGGCCACTGTCAGGGGGAGATTAAAGCGCTTGGTGAGCACGTTGTGGACAATGAGGTGATCGAAACGACTCAACAGAGGAGCCAACGTCTTCTCCAACTGCCGCGCGAGGTCGTGGAACTGGTCCGGGATCTGCCCCTCGGATAGCGTGGCGCTTAGCTCGGAAACCTGGGCATGTTGGGAATCGATCTGGGGAATGGATATGAAATTTGCTGGCGGCGCCAGGGCCTCTTCCTCGCCCCGCCCGGCTATGACGGTAACTGGGTACCCGGCCTGGACAAATGCCCGCGTGTGATTTTGAATGACCGATTCCACGCCGCCGACGACGGGCGGCGCGGTGTAATGCAATATCGCCGTCTCCATTGACTCACCCCTTAAACAAAGCCCTAATCTGGGCCAGGATCTGGGCCAGATCCTGGCTTACAAATTGAGGGCATCAAGCGCTTTGAGTTGGCGATAGAGCCAATCGTTGATATCCTCCCGCTGGATCAACCAGCGCAAACGCGCCGCCCGCTCCTGTCGCTCGTCCTCCGGCATCACCAATGCCTGGTGAAGCGCCTCGGCCGTCGCATACACGTCACACGGCGAGATGGTCAGCACGCCTGGCTCGAGCTGTTGGTGCGCCCCGGCCCGTTCCGATAGGACCAGCGCACCGGCACGTTGGTTGACGATCGGCCCCTCTTTCGCCACCAAGTTCATCCCATCGGCGATGGCGTTCACCAGCAACACGTCATACAGCTGCAAAGCCGCTACAGCGCGGGGATAGTTCTCGCCCACGAGCACCCGGATCGGTTCCCAGTCACTGGTGCCAAAGCGGGCGTTGACCCGTCCGGCGGCGGCCATCAAGACCTCCATATAATCCTGATACTCATCCACACCCAACCGGGAGGGGACCATCAATGCCAGGAACTTGACCTCCCCCCGATGTTCCGGGTAGAGTTCCAGCATCTCCTCAAAGGCCTGGAAGCCGCGCACGATGTTCTTGCTGGGTTCGATTCGATCGACGCGCAGGATCAAACGTCGACCCTCCACGAACTCATGAATCTCCTGCCGGTACTCGGCCACCTGGGTTGATTCGGCCAACGCTCGCAACGCCTCCACGTCAATTGAAATGGGGAAATCCTGCACATAGGTCGCGTGATTGTCGCACCACACCCGCCCTCGCTTGAAGTTGACCTGCGCCCGTGGCAGGTGCAATTCACACGTGCGAAGGAAATTCAGGCTATCCTCTCTCGTTTGCAACCCCAACAGATCCACCCGGCACAGGCCCTCCAGGACAGATTGGCGCATCGTCGGGGGCAAAATACGCCAGTATTCCGGACCAGGCCAGGGGATGTGGATGAAGTGTAACGTCGTCGGTCGCTCGCCCTCCGGAAACTGTTCCTGCAGGAAGTGAGCGGTCAAATAGAGATGATAATCCTGCAACATCACCAAGGTCGGGCGAGATCGCGCCTGGATCTGTTTGGCGATAGCTTCGGCAAAGAGACGATTGACCGTTACGTATCCCTCCTCCCATGCATCCCACGTGGCACGGTCGATGACGGGCGCTACCGGCAGGTTCCACATCGTGTGTTGCAAGAACCACAGCAGCGGATTGGCGATCACGTTGTAATAGCCATCGTAAGCTTCAGGCGGCGGAACGACGAAACGGAGCCGCATACTGGTGCCATCGTCCATCTCCACCTGACCCGCCCCCCAGGCTGCATCCGCCTCCGTCAACGCACACGCGACCCAGGCGAGGTCCGCGCTCCTGCACAGCCCCAGGAGCGCCTTGACCAGCCCTCCTTCGCCATACTCGAATAGCAATTCGCCCCCGGGAGCTTGCTGCAACGTCACCGCTCCCCGGTTGGCCGCGATGACCAACGCCCGGTCAGCAAAAAAATCGGTCAGCCACGTCTCTCTACACTCAGGATCGACTTCCCGATCTCTTGAAGGGACATCATCGCTCGCCACATGCTTCATCCGCCCTCTTCCTCCTCCCGACTGGCCTGAATTGCCAAGTCGATGAAAACTGCAGCGGTCCAACCAAACGTTCTGGCTGCTGTCTCCGGCGGTTCCCCGGTCTCGGCGTCGTAGTATTCGTGGATCCCGGGATGTTCCATCACCAGTTCCAACGTTTTATCACGCAACGTGCGGGCCAATTCGTGCTCTCCGATCTGATCCAGGGCCTCGATGAAGAAGTAATTGATGTTCACCCACACCGGTCCCCGCCACATCGTCTGGGGGTCATAATGGGGATCGTTGCGGGCCACGGTCGGCAAAATATATTCACCCCAGAATTCATCGGGATTGGTCAAATGCTCGATAAGCCGCTGGCGGATGTCATCGGGCAGCTGCCCCGTCCACAACGGATACAGGTTGAAGGGTGTCTCTACAGGGATGGGCTGATTATCCTGCATGGTACATGCGCGAAAGAGACCCGCTTCTTCATCCCAAAACCCCTCGATCATCCGCCCAACGATAGCCGCAGCCCGCCTGCGCCACATCGCGCCCTCGGCCTCCATCCCCAGCGCCTCGGCGATTTCCGCCAGCGAACCCATCTGCACGCACAGGTAGGTGTTCAAATCGGGCGACTCGACCGGCATGCCATAATCCCACAATGGGCTATCGTCCAGGCCCGAGGAATAGGGGTGATTGTACTGCGCCAGCCCATCGACGTCGTCATCGTTCATGCTGAACCACCAGGCGTTCCACCGCACCAACGGTACATAAACTTCCTGTAAAAACGCCAAATCCGGGGCAGTCTCGTGCAGCTTCAGGGTCGCCCAGGCCAGGATCGGGGGTTTGGTGACCTTGGCGTAGATGGGGTGCTCGATCTCGGTGATCACGCCTTCGTCGTAGACCGCGTCTGGAAGCATCCCGTTGGGAAGTTGGCAGGCCAACATCGCGCGAATCTGATTGCGGGCCAGTTCGGCGTCGACGTGGCGATAGGCCAGGGCGTGCATGGCGCTATCCCACAGCCACAATCCCACATACTCGATCTTGGAGGGCGTCATCGCCTCGTAAGCCACCCGCCCCTGGGGACTGATGAGGTTATTCCCCATCACCCACCAAGCGAAGGCATACGTCGGGCAATACCGTTCGTCCACGTCAGGCGCCCGGTCGAACCAATCCTGCCAGCGGGCCTTGGAGGCGGTGCACGAGGCGGAAAATGGCGCCACATCCAATGTCAAATCCACACGTTCCTGGACAGCCAGCGCAATCGTACTGTCATCTTCCGCCTGGACGACGATCTCGACGGTATAACCGCCCTCTTTCGGCGTAATCTGATTGCGCATCACTGGCACGTCAGCGGCATATGCCAGATTGCGAATCCCCTTGAACATCCCGCCGTACTCTGTTTGCTCCCAGAACTGGGGCAGGACGTGAAAGCGCAATCCGGCTTGCACCCCTGGGGGCAGGCCGAAAGCGAGTGTGCAATTGTCCTGAAAAACCAACCCGAAATCACCCAGACGGGTGTGAAAATACACGACGTGGGGATAGGTCACCACGTCAAAATCAAGCACCTCTCCCGCCCCGTCGATCAAGCAAAGATCACAGACAAAGGGTTGCCGCTGCCGGTAAGCATCGATCCCCGGTTGGAGCGCGGTCAGCCTTTCGGCCAATTTGACAAACAAATGACTCTGCTCCGGGTCACGGAAGACCAACAACCGGGAACCGCGATCGCTGAAGGGCACCTGGGTGATATCGATGTGATTGTGGAGTAGGTCGAGATAATTGGATGGGGTCATGCGCCAACTACGATTTGGGTTGCTTCAATCCCAATAGACGGCGGATCCGTTGTCGGTCGGGCCGGGCGACCGGCATGTCCTTATCGAAAGAGCGTAGCACACGCTTCGACTTCTTGCGGCGCAAGTGGCTGCGTCGATTTTTCAAGCGACGCAACTTCCCTCGACCTGTCACCTTGAATCGTTTAGACGTCGACTTATGTGTCTTCATCTTGGGCATATCGAACACCTCCTTTTATCAATCAAGACAATCCTTCTAACGTTTGGGTCAACCAGTGAATCTCGGTCGTCGCGGCAGTCAGGCCGAAATCAAATGCCAGACGTTTTCCCAACCCCACCGCCTCGTCGTGTTCCCCGGCGATCTTCTCCAGCGCATCCAGGTGGACCTTGACCTGGGAACGTCTCTTCTGCAAATAGGTCACTAATTCATCCCGCGACAAGTTACCGGCCAACATCAAGCGCATCAAAAATGTTTTCAAGGAAATGTCGCACTCAAGCGGCTGACCGATCCACGCTCGTAACGCCTGCCTACCCGCCTCGGTAATCGTATAGACCTTCCGTGCAGGTTTGTCATCATTTTCGACGACGTCCACCGTCACCAAAGCATCCTCCAACAAGCTGTGCAACGTGGGATAAACGCTTCCAAAACTGGGACTAGCGATCAACCAATCCAGGCTTTTGAGAAAAAGCTTGATGTCGTACCCGGACATTGGCTGTTCAGCCAGCAAACCTAAAATGAAATAACGGAAATTCAAAACACTGGCCTCCATATCACCAACAATCGAGATTGTAAGTCCCACATCTATTAGAGATAACTTCGCAACTGACGTCTGTGACGAGGATGGCGCAACTTTCTCAACGCTTGACGCTCGATCTGACGAACACGCTCTCTGGTCACACCGAGCTTGTCACCCACCTCTTTCAACGTATGATCCGTATCGCCGCCCAGTCCAAACCGCATGCGCAACACGCGAACCTCTCGCGGCGTCAGCGACCTCAGCATCCTTTCCAGATCCTCGCGCAGCAGGTCGTGTTCGGCGGTTTGAGACGGGGAAGGAGCCGTCTGGTCTTCGATGAAACTCCCCAGTTCGCTCGCCTCCTCCTCATCGCCAATCGGTTTATCCAAGGAAAGGGGACGTTGCGACACCTGCAACATCCAACGCACGTCATGGGTATCCAACCCAGTCTCCTCAGAGATCTCCAATGGCGTGGGACGACGTCCCAGGTTTTGCTCCAATCTCTGAACCGCCTGGTATAGCTTCCTGATGCGATCGCTCATATGGACAGGAATGCGAATGGTCCGCCCTTGCTGAGCCAGAGATCGCGTGACCGATTGACGAATCCACCAGGTGGCAAATGTACCGAACTTATTTCCCCGTTTGTAGTCGAACTTATCGACCGCCTTGATGAGGCCCAAATTGCCGGCCTGGATGAGGTCGAGGAAAGACAACCCATTCCCCCTGTACTTTTTGGCGATGCTCACCACGAGCCGCGTGTTCGCCTTGATGAGATGCTGGCGCGCTTGCTCTCCCAGATCGATCAGGCGTTCTAACTCGGCTTTCTCATCCTCGCCGTGGCTATTATTCGACAACTGGACTTGCGCTTCTCTAGCACGCTCCATCTGTTTTGCCAGCGCCACTTCCTCTTCATAGGAAAGCAGGGGGACGTGGCTCATTTCATTGAAGTACAAACTGATCGAGTCGTCGATAGGGATACCGCTTAGATTGACCACCCTGGCTTCACCTGCTATCCCGGCGACCAATTCCTCATCTCCATCTTCATCCTCCTCCTCCGCTTCCTCCTCCTCATCATAGTAAATCTCTATGCCCCGGTCTTGAAGGAGAATGAAAAATGCCTCCAACTGTTCGATGTTTTCCTCAGCTTCGGGGAAGACTTCCTTGATCTGCTCTGTCGTCAGGTAGCCCTGTTCCTCGGCCTCATCCAACAGCCACTGAATTGTATCTAATTCTTGCAATTTATGTTCTACCATCACCAGAGTTATATTATCCTCACTATTTCTTCTTCAAACCACGCCTACGTCCACGACCGGCTACCGTCTTGCGCGGCCCTTTGCGGGTCCGCGCATTCGTCTTGGTTCGTTGGCCCCGCACCGGTAGATTGCGGCGATGGCGTATGCCCCGGTAACAATTGATATCCTTCAAGCGGCGGATGTTCTGCGCGACCATTCGCCGCAAGTCTCCCTCCACCCGATAGTTTTTATCGATAAACTCGCGTAGACGGGTAACCTCAGCCTCATTCAAATTCTCGACCCGCTTATCTGGATCAATTCTCGTGCTCGAAAGGATTTCGTTGCTCCTGGAACGACCAATGCCATAGATATAGGTCAAGCCAATTTCAACCCGCTTGCTACGAGGAAGATCGATCCCTGCAATTCTCGGCACTCTATTCACCTCCTTACGAACTTTGTCAGCTACTAGCCCTGTCGCTGTTTATGCTTGGGGTTTTCGCAAATCACGTAGACAACGCCATTACGCTTGACAATTTTACACTTCGGACAAATGCGTTTTACTGAGGGCGTCACTTTCATGGTTTTACCTTTCTACTATACAACAGTTTCACAGGATGTACAAACGCTAGGTCTATAGGAAACGAAGCAGATCCAAAGAGGTTTAGACCTGGTGTTTTCCAATGGATCGTTATTAGAATTCGGAAATCTCACAAAGCGCATTGTACAGCGGATTTTGACACGCCAGCAAATCAACGTTGTCTCTGAGATACTCGGCTGAAGGCTTCCAAATTCTGGCTCTCTGGTAGTTCGCCTGGTTGGCTTAGCAAGTGGTCAACTTTTCGCCACGAATTACACGAATTGTCACTAATTTTGGGTTTTTCGTGTTAATTCGTGCAATTCGTGGCTAATC
>DSAR01000181.1 GCA_011046405.1 Chloroflexota bacterium
CAATAAACCGGGGCAAACTCGCTCGGGCCGGTCTCCTGACCGTGCCCGCTGTGGCTCGGTCGGGAGACCGGCCACAGCTCCCCAACTTATTGAGAAGATACGATCAGATGATCGGGATAAGCGAGTACAAAGCGATACCAGCGATGGACAGCATCACAATCAACCTCTTGACGCTCTCGGCCTTTTTGTATCAGGTCAAATCCATCAACGGCGGGAGCAGGACGCTCTACCATAATTGTTTATTGCTCCCAAATTAGTGTATAACGCCTGTATTCAATGACTTCGATTTCTTGGGGTCAAAGGCTGGTGTGAACTCCAGGAAAAACAATGTATCATCATCCCAAACTTTAACGGCGACAGACCGAAGCGTCAAATCGGGAAAACGTTCTTGAGCGAAGGAATTCTGATTAACAATCTGGATCACGCCCAAAGGCTCCCCCCAAGAGCGAAGAATGTACTCCATCTCTTCACGTTCGAACTCAAACTCGTCCTTGGAAAAGCCCTCGTGTCTCCGGAAAATTTCGATCAATAAACGATCATAGATACGCATCAAACCCTCCAGTACCCGATCATAAATTCCATCAACGTCCAAACAACTCTTTATGACCGACCACCCACTGGTACAAACGCGCGACGCCCTCCTCGACGCCGACCTGCGGGCGCCACCCCAGCATCGCCCCGGCCTTGCGGATGTCGGAGACGTAGATGCGCTGGTCGCCGGGCCGCCAATCGCTGTAATCGACCGGGATCGAACGGCCCATCAACCTCTCCAGGATGGGGCCGAACTCTGCCCAGACCGACATGGTGTTCTCCGGACCGCCGCCGACGTTGAAGACCTGGCCGGCCGCCGCGTCGATGTGGGAGACCGCGGCGTCGTAGACGTCCAACAGGTCGTCGACAAAAAGCACGTCGCGCACTTGCTTGCCGTCGCCGTAGATGGTGATCGGCTTTCCGGTGATGGCGGCGATGATGAACCAGGCGACCCAGCCCTGATCCTCGACGCCCATCTGCCGGGGGCCGTAGATGCAACTTTGTCGCAAGACCACCGTGGGCAGGCCGTAAATGCGGGCGTAATCACGCACGTACTGGTCGCCGGCCCCCTTCGAACACCCATAGGGCGAGTGGAAATCGAGCGGCTGATCCTCCGAAATGCCCCGGGGGAAATCCCGATACGCGTACTGGGTCTCCTCCTCGACGACGAGCACGTCTTCCATCCCGCCGTAGACCTTGTTGGTGGAGGCGTAGAGCAGGGTCGGCGCAGGATCGAGCCGCCGGACCGCCTCCAGCACGTTGAACGTCCCCAGCGCGTTCGCCTCGAAATCGGCGCGGGGGTCTTGCACCGACGTGGTGACCGCCGTCTGCCCCGCCAGGTGCACGACGACGTCGACGCCCCGTCCACCCCGCATCGCCTCAAGCAGCGCGCCGGCGTCTCGCACGTCCTTTATGAGCAATCGGAAAGCGTCGGGGCCGTGCTGCTCGCGCAGCCACGCCACGTTGGTCTCCGTTCCCCGGCGCGAGAGGTTGTCGTAGACCGTCACCCGTTCGCCCCGCCCCAACAGTCGATGGGCATAGTTGCACCCGATAAAGCCGGCGCCGCCGGTGATGAAATAATGGGGCATCACATTGTCTC
Organism: Chloroflexota bacterium; assembly: GCA_011046405.1. Lineage (GTDB taxonomy): Bacteria > Chloroflexota > Anaerolineae > B4-G1 > B4-G1 > DSAR01. Next base: position 1,631 of record DSAR01000181.1, read on the forward strand.
CTCGTCCAACTGTAATGCTGTCTCTCCCTCTACGACAGCTCGGGCGCGCAACCAGCCCAACGAGAGGCTTTCGCGCCCCAGGCCGATCAATCCAAAGGTGCATCCCAGGATGTATTGATAGGTATGAATCGCAAAAGCAATGGCGACCGCCAGGTCGACCGATACGTCGAAGGGGATCGTCAATCCATAGCGGGCGACGGCGTGAAAGAGGCCTATTGCACCCGGCGAGGAGGGAATCGCCATACCCAAACCGAGGACGCAAACGAGGAAAGGGGCCGCCAGTATGGGGGGGCGAAGCATAAAGGCGCGGAGCATCATCCAGTAAAAAATGACCACCAAGGCCCAAACGAGCGCAGAGCAGGCCAATATCGCCATTCCCCGACGCCCAGAACGCAACGGGGCCAATCCATCGATCAGGCTATCCAAGGTCTCTTCCCATCGCTCTCCGTTCGGGACCCGGCGGAGGAAACAACGCCCAAGCGCCTTCCCCCAGGACGGTCGAAAGGCCAACGCCAGCAGGACGAGCAGGGCGATCACGCCCATCCCGCCGCCGACGATGCCCGCGAGCGCGGTATCCCCCACCTCGCCCACGAAAGGCGCCACGACGGCCAACAGGGCGACGATACTCAACATATCCAACACCCGTTCCACGACGACGGTGGAGAGCGCTGCCGCCGGCGACACGCGCCCCTGCCGCCCGATCACAAGCGCTCGCGCAGGGTCGCCCAGGCGGAAGGGAAGCACGTTGCTGACCAGGTAACCGATGTTGGTAATCCAGAAGCAAGAAATCAGGCTCGCTCGCTCTTCCAACAACAAGCGCCAACGGAAAGCCCGTGCCAGCATACAGGCTTCAAACACCACAAAGGCCGGCAGGAGATAGATGTACTCCGCCCGAGCCAACGTCTCCACGATCTGCGCCGGGTCTACCTGGCGCACGGCCAACACCAGCGCGACGACACTGATCAACAGGCCAATGTACAATTGCCATTGCTTTTTCATAACAAGAGGATTATACCACTGCTACAGAACAGGTCAAAGCCGGCAATTCCAGCTCTCAATTCTCAATTCTCAATTCTCAATTCTCAGTCCTCAGTCCTCAATTCTCAGCCCTCAGCCCGGTCCTCATCGCTGGGCGAAGATCACCGCCTGTGGATGGTCATAGACGACGAAACTCTCGTCCAATCTCCCCACACGCCACACGAAAGCCGCATCGGGCTGACAACGGGCGGGTAACGCAAAATCCAGACCACCAGCGACGTCATCGACGATGGCGATCGGCCCCAATCTGGGCGCCCGTCCGAAGCAAGCCGCCGTTTCAAATCCTAACTCGCCCTCGAAGAGCTGTCGATAATAGCGCGTGGTCCGGGGGTAGCGCGTCGGCCATCGGGCCAGGGCCCCGTACCCCCGGCGGCTGGCGACGACGACGTAATCAGATTGGGCCAGAATGTCCTCGATCACCGACCATTTTTCCAGCGTCTCTTCGTCGAACATGGGCAACTGGCGCACGTCGTAACGCATCGCGTCTAATGGCAGGGGGTGATCCCACTGCTCAACGGCGATGACGGCGCCGGCCGGCGCGTGCTCGTAAAACCAGCGGGAAGCCGCCGTCCAGGGATGGGACGCGCTGTAACGCCCAACAAGGGCCAGGCAGCGGCCCAACGCGGCAAGAAAGACGAGCGCCGCCAAGAGAACAACGACGCGCCGCCTTGAGCCAGATCGGCTGGCCCTGCGTCGTTCCGGTGAGGCCGTCCGCCAACATCCCAGGTCGACCAAAAAATGAGCCGCGCAGATCGCCAAGAGGGGCGTGAAGGGCAGCAGGTAGCGCGGGAACTTGACGTACAGCGCGCCGAAGAAAGCGATTCCCGGCACCAGCCACGCCAAGAGCACCCACTCCCCCCGGCGAGATTGGCGCTGTATCACCCGTCCGAGCGTGTAAAACAATCCACCAAAAGCTGCGCCGCCCAAGAGCCATCCCATGCCCCAGCGCAGTTGTTGCAACACGGGGTAGACGTAAGGCCACGTCCCGTGGAACTGGCGGGTATAGGGCACGTCGAACACGCCCCGCACGATCGCGGATTGGAGCGCGACGTTGCCTCGAAAGCGGGCGAAATCCACCAGGGCGAACGGATTGGTCACGACGAAAAGCGCCAGGGCCGCGCCCGTCATCTCCAGCGCCCATCCCCAGCGCGCCTGTTTTTTCGCGGGCGCGACGAAGCAGGCCATCCACAACGGGACCGCCAGCAACCCGGCGCTGAGTTTGCATCCCAAGGCCAAACCGGCCCACGCGCCGGCTAACCAGGCAGCAACCGGGCGCCCGTTCTGGGCGAAACGGGCGGCAAAGAGCAACGCCCCCAAAGAGCAAAAGGTCAGAACAACATCCACGGTATAAAAATGGGCCTGTTGAACGTGGAGAACGGTCACCCCCAAGAGCGCCGCCGCCAGCAGTCCCACGCGCCGGCCGTAGATCTGGCGAGCCAACGCACAGGTCAAGGCCACGCTTCCCACGTCGAGCAACGCCGCCAGGGCCCGCCCCGCCAGCAACAGGTCGCCGCCCCCAGATACCGCGCCGAGCAACGCCAGCACATATAGCGGCAAATGCCCATAAGCAAAATCGGGCGCGACGTCAAAAGGGTTCAAAACACGGGGCCAGTCCAATGACTCGGCCACGCCGACGACGAATCGCTCGTCGGGATGCGCGCCGATGCCATCGTCCCAATCGAGCCCATAGAGACGCAGCGCCATCGCGCCGAGGAGAATGCCTATCAACAAGACCCACCACGAGACTGTTCTCATCACAGGCTGATTCTAGCACAATGAGCGTACAAGGCAACAAAGCAATCAAAGACTTGACACCTCTCGATGATTGCGGTATACTCTCGCCGATGTACAGTAAGCGATTCTCATCCAAAGCCAATCGACATACGCGGGGAGATCACAAGACTCCCCCTCCCGGCATTTCCCGACCTTTGAGCTAGACTCAAAGGTCTTTTTTTGTGTCCACTTCACAGATCACTTCACAAACCTCATTCGAGAGGAGATAATAACTAATGAAAACTTTCGCTGAAAAACTAAGCGCAGCCCAGCAAAGCAACGATTCCTGGCTCTGCATCGGCCTCGATCCAGTGATGGATCGACTACCCAGCCCGCTTCGCGACGACGATGGCGTGGGATGGGCATCCGTCCTCACCTTCGCCCGCTCCATCGTCGAAGCCACGTCCGATCTGGTCTGCGCGTACAAACCAAATCTGGCCTTCTGGCTGGCGGGGGGAAGCGCGGGCATCGCCGCCCTGGAACAGCTGCTCCCGCGCATTCCCAAGCATGTCCCCATCATCCTGGACGCCAAATCGAATGACGTGGGACACACAGCCGCCGCCTACGCCCACGCCGCTTTCGACACGCTGGACGTCGACGGGGTCACGATCAACCCGTACCTGGGCGTGGATACGCTCAAGCCTTTCCTGAGCGACCCGTCGCGCGGTGTCTTTCTCTTGACCCGCACGTCCAACCCATCGGCGCCAGATCTGCAGGATCAGAAAGTCGACGGTGCTCCACTATACGAAAAAGTAGCCCGATTGGCCGCGCAATGGGACGCCGACATGCCGGGTACCTGCGGCCTGGTCGTCGGCGCCACCTATCCGGAGGAATTGGCCCGCCTGCGTCGATTGGCACCCAAACTGCCCTTCCTCATTCCGGGCATTGGCGCCCAGGGGGGAGATCTGGAAATCGCGGTCAGCCACGGACCAACAGCCGAGGGAATCGGGCCGGTCATCAACTCCTCGCGGGGCATCATTTACGCTTCGTCGGGCGACGATTTCGCCGAGGCGGCCCGCGAGGCAGCATCCACCCTGCGAGCGCGCATCAATAGCGCGCATCAATAGCGTCAGAAAAGGTATCTTCTCAATAACTTGGGGCGAATCTGTTCGTAGTGCGCGCGCTATATAGCGCGCTAGATAGCGCGCTTTCAGGGGCGCTGAAGCGCCTACTACGAACAAGTTCCCGGTTTATTGAGAAGATACTCAGAAAGGAAATGTAATATGTCATCATTAGCTCAACGACTGTTCGATACCGGCTGCGTTCAATTTGGCACGTTCACGCTCAAATCCGGCCTCACCTCGCCCATCTACGTCGATCTCCGACTCCTGGTAAGCGACCCGCCGCTCTTGCGCGAGGTCGCCCGCACAATGGCCGAGCGGGCCCAGACGCTCACGTTTGATCGCATCGCCGCCATTCCCTACGCCGGGCTGCCCATCGGCACGGCCCTGTCCCTGGAGATGGGCCGCCCCCTCATCTACCCCCGGCAACGCGTCAAGGCCCACGGCACCCAGCGGATCATCGAGGGCAAGTTCGAAGCTGGCGAGACGGCCCTCGTCGTGGACGATCTCATCACCCAGGGCGCCAGCAAGGTGGAGGCTATCGCCCCCCTGGAGGAGGCAGGCCTGACGGTAACCGACGTGCTGGTACTGATCAACCGGGGACAGGGCGGCGCGAGAGAACTGGCCCAGATGGGCTACAAACTGCACGCGATCTTCCACCTGACCGACATCCTGGAAAACCTGAGGGCCTCGGGCCGCATCACGCCCGTCCAACACGCCGATACGCTACGTTACCTGGGAAATACCGGGCCCTCAACAGACAGCAAGCCGAAAACGTGAGTGTAGACGACACGGAGATGACGATGGATGTAGACATATCGACGACCCTATGCGGCGTCCGTTTGCCTAACCCGACCGTGCTCGCCTCAGGGGTTCTGGGACTCAGTCACGAGGTGATGGTGCGAGTCGCCGAGTCCGGCGTCGGCGGTGTGACCACCAAGTCATGTAGCATCAAACCACGCCCCGGCTACCATAACCCGGTCGTCCTGGATTGGGGATCCGGGCTGATCAACGCCGTGGGGCTCTCCAACCCCGGGGTCGAGGTCATGGTGGAAGAAATTCAGGCGGCCAAGGAAATCCTGGCCCCTCTTGGCGTTCCCGTCATCGCCAGCATCTTCGCCGAGACGATCTACGACTTTGGCAATGCCGCCCGCTTTATCTCAGAAGCTCGCCCCGACCTGATCGAGGTGAACATCTCCTGTCCCAACATCGACGACCGTTATCGCTTGATGTTCGCCGCCGATCCCTACGTGGCCGGGCAGGTCACCCGGCGGGTCAAACTCAACACGGATATCCCGATCCTGGTCAAACTCTCACCCAACGTGACCAATCTCGTGAAGATCGCCCAGGCCGTGGTCGAAGCCGGGGCCGACGGCATCACGGCCATCAACACGCTGGGGCCAGGCCTCATCCTCGACATCGAGACCGGTCACCCGGTGCTGGCTCACGGAACGGGCGGCATCAGTGGGCCAGCCATCCGCCCTATCGCCGTTCGCTGCGTGCGCGACATTTGCCAGGCCGTAGACGTGCCTGTGATAGCCGTAGGCGGCGTCGCTAACGGCCGGGACATCGTGGAAATGCTGATGGTCGGCGCGGCGGCTGTGGGTATCGGATCGGCCATCCATCATCGAGGGATCAAGGTCTTCGAAAAGGCGTGTGGGGAATTGAAGGATTACATGGTCACGCACAACTACAGCCGCTTGGGGGATTTCCGGGGAAAGGCGCTGTAGGTTGCAGGTTGCGAGTTTCAGGTTTCGGCCGGCGCGCTGCCGACAGCGCTGACCAGGAGCGATGCAAATCCTAGCGCACAGACACTCACACCCCATCCGATCCCTACCGGCGCTCCATACAATGCAGACACCAACGGGCGGAAGCGCAGAAACTGGTACAGCGCCGGAAGCGCACCCACGAGGGCCAATGCAATCACTAAAGCCGAGCGGGTGCGCGCTGGCAGTGATCCGGACAAGGGCGTCAGCAGCGTGAGGAACGCCCCCACCGCGAGCAGGATCAACTGCCGGAGATATGGTGGATCAATCGTCAATGGGGTGCGCGTCGCCAGAGCGTGGCGCGTGGACTCAACGACGGCATAGGGCAACAACATCGTCAATAGAAGAAAGCCGCTCCCCAAGGCAATCGCCCACCGCAACAGGCGGCTGCGAGCGCGCCCCGCGAAGAGCGAGAACAGGATCAATCCCGCGATCAAGGGCAGGTAGAAAAAGGCGCGTACGGCCAGTCCATGACTCTGCGCTTGGGGAAAAAACTTGGCGAACTCAGCCAACTCCAACCCGGTCACCAGCAGGGCCGCGGACCGGTGGGGAATCCACGGGCCAAGATAACCCACACTGACCAGGACGAGCCCCAACCAGGCAGCCATAGAACGCAGCCTATTCAACAACCGGGAATCGTTTGACATTTTCCCCCGCTCACGATTCCCAATCGGGCCGCAAGTCGGAGATGTACTTGAATATCTCCGGTTCTTCCTCGAATACATCCACCTGATTCCAGGGCAACTCGGCAAAGAGGGGCGCCAACGGGGCGCTGGCCGGCGGTCGAATCTTCTTGTAGGGAACATCGGGGGGCGATCGCAGACCCGATTCTGGCGAACGCGCTTTCGTAGAATACGCCCATCATCCGATAGGAAACCCACGTATAACCCGTCCCAATTATAGACATCTTTACCATCCAAGCAGCCAATCCATTGCCCCTCGGCATCGTAAAGACGCCCTGACGCCCGATGTAGCAAGGCCGCCCAATCGCCGGCCGTCGAATCAATATACGTAAAATCCAAACTGCACGACTCCTTTCCTGCTAAAGGATTAGTCGCTACCCTTATCAAACGTCTTCGTGCTTCGATGGCGACTGTACGCCTGGTGAACGGCACCTTTGGTCTTATCAGGTCCAGCTGCCATCGCCACGAACAGGTCGCGATGCGCCTCCGCCACCTGTTCGGCTACCTCGTCGCCCAATAGGGACGCATAATGGTGCAGTTCCTGGTGACTCATTTGGACTTGCTTGTCGGCTGCCTGTCGCCCCTGAATGGCCGCGACCCGCACCGATCCCAATACACTGCGTGCCTGCATCTGTTCCAGGACTCGCTCGACGACGGGCCTCACAGCGCCAGCACGACGATCATACGCCTTCGGTTCGACGAAACGGACCGTCACCACGTTGAGCGACGTGGACAGCTCGTTGCCGGCTGGCGAGCGGTAACTGAAGCGTCCCTCGATGGGGAGCCGGGCACCTTCCGGCTGGGGCGGCAACAGCAAGCGCAACACAACTTCGAGGCGGGTATCGATGGGAATATCTCCAAGCTGAACGCCATTCCCCCCAATGGTATAAGCGGCCGAGAACGGCTGTATCCCGGTCCCTCCAGGCAACGTCAGGGACAACCGGGCGTCACGGGCCGCCAGAGCACTGACCTCGCCCAACTCACCGGTGACGTAGGGCACGATCTGCTCAGCCCCCAGGACGTGGTAAAAACGCCCCCCACCCTGGATAGCGATCTCGACCATCAACGCCTCGTTGTAATCGCGGCCGACGCCGAGCGTCGAGATGGTCACGCCGGCCTTCTGCCCCTTCAGTGCTCGCGCGCCGAGCAGTTCCAGGTCGGTTTCTCCCACGTTGGCCTGCCCGTCGCTGAGCAACAGCACCAAATTGGTCTCCTGCAACTGGGTTCGAGCGGCTGCGACTCCAGCCTCCAACCCACCACAAAGAGCCGTCCGCCCGCCAGCCTGGACATCTTTCAAAGCATCCAACACGCTGCTCCGCAATTGACGATCCATCCGAGCCGGTTCGAAGACCGTGCGGACCTCGTCGGCAAAGGTGACGAGAGAGAACGTGTCGCCATCGTGCAGATGTTGCACGGCCTGCCTTACCGCTTCCTTGGCCGACGCAATCTTCCCCCCGCGCATCGATCCCGAAACATCTAAAACGGCCACGAATCCCAGGGGATCGCGTCCACTCTCGGTGGGTGCGGCCTCCTCCTCAGGAACCTGGGATGGGGTCTGGATCGTCACGACGAGGTGACGTTCGACGACGATTTGATCGGCTGGCGCATTGATCTGATCCAACTCCATCTGGACCTGAACGTAAGAGCGAGTCGCCGCTTGTTTCTCGAAAGTCAGCTCTCCCCCACAGCGAGCGCAAACCTTGACGCCCTGCGGCTCGTCCTGCAACAGACCACAATAAAGGCACCGCATCAAGCTAGACATAGCGCTCCACCTCCCGTCGGTTAATCCAGTCAGGACTGGACGAAAAGCCCAGCTTATTTCCAGTATTTCAGTAGGCTTTCATCGGCTCCAGCTCGGCCTGGATATAGTTAGGACTTACGCAGTTGAAAGAAGTGGGACGCAGATGACGCTCCTGCGGAGCGGATGCAGACTTCCGCAGATAAAGACTCAAAAATCAGCGTTTATCCACGTTTTTCTGCGTCCAAAACCTTTTCTTAACGATCAAGTGCGTAACTCCTAATAGTATAACAAATAGACAAAAGGTTGTCCAATTTTCTCAGAAGTCATCTGCGGGGGGCACCCAATCAGGCACTTCAATTGCTCCCGATCGACTCATACAAACTCAAAGCGCTGATGATAGCCGAACGCACAATGTGCTGAGGGGTATAGAGGCACTTCTCGATCCAGAGCGCGGGATAGATCTGCAGGTGATAGCGCTCGTATAGATATTGCGCCGCGTGATGAAAAATGGCCGGGCGCAGCGCCGCCACCTCGCGATGGTACAGCGCCAACGCCTGCAGGCAGTAAGCCGTCTCTTCACTGCTCGGGCCGAAATAGCCCCAGGAGCCATCCTGTCGTTGAGCAGCAATGAGGCAGTGGAGCATTTCTCGGGCCAGTTCATTATCGTGACCAATCGCCGCAATGATCGCGTGAGATAGCGTATAGTACGGAGAAACGTGCCATTTATCGAACCAATGGGCGACTCGCAACCGCGAACGACAAAATTGGAGAGCTTTTTCCATCATCGCTGTACGCCGTCCATACGAGGGGCACACACGCAGGGCATCCAATAAGTGAATGTGCGCGCCAATAGAGGGATTTCTCTCGTAAGGATAGCACATGAAGTGGGATTCTCGTTCGTAAGAAGTAAAAACCTCCGGATTCACATCATATCTCGACTGGTACAACAACTTGAACACCAACGCTGTATCATCCAAATCGGGTACAGAATAGGTCTCTGAAAAGCCCACACCGCTCTCGTCATCCCAAGCGGCGTACAACGCATCCAGGTGCGGTTTAGCGTGTGCGGCCAAATCGTCGAGCAGGCCAGCTAACGCCAAGTTGTACAATACCCATCCTTTGTTGAATATCTCAATCGGATGCGCCGGCATCGCCGTGCCGCCATTGTCCATCAAAATATCCCTCAAGTACCGCCGGGCTGAGGGGTTATCGCCACATCTATTCAAGAAATAAGCCGTAGCCGAGGACGAATTACCCAAAGAACCGTTTTCTTCTTGAAGCTCATCTGCCCGGTCGATATCCAGGTCATTCCCCATAAACTCGAGCGAATGGGTGCTCGTCACCCCGCGTGAGTAAATCAGTTGTTCGGGAATTAGACGTAGTTTTACAGCCCGGATAGCCTTGTACTTCTCGCACACGTGATAGGGCAGATCCAAATTCAGGCATCTGGCCTCTTCCAACAATGTCGGCAAGATCAACTCAAATCCCACCGTCTCCGAGGAATCATAATGCAAGAAATGGATATGCTGATGGATGTATTGTTCACCACGGCGTATCGCCTCGCGGTCGCGCGACCGATCGCCTCGCTCTGCCAATGCCACAATCGCCGCAAGCGTCGAAATAATCAGATCGTGATAATACGCTATCCTCCCCCCCCAACTGCCGTTGGGATATTGAGCCCTGCGCAGCCAATCCAACGCGCTAGGATAAGCCGGCCCCGAGCATCCATTATTGCTTAGCACCCTGACGACCCAAGCCGTATCGTAAGCTGTACCAGACATGGCTTGTCGATCCATCCGATCCAATAATTGACGGGCGTCATCTTTCAAATGCACTGCACATCTCCTTTTATTCATCCCTGGCGCAACCCACCTACTTTACTCAACAAGAGCACCTGACACATATGTAAGACAAAGGCAACATTGTGACCGTGGTCACAATGTTGCCTCCGCCTTACATATCCCCACCCAGATTATTGAGAAGATACAGCGGAACCTAATTCAGACGTCTCACCCAGGCCCTAATCATTCACAGGTTGGGTTAGCCACACAGTCGCCGACCGCTTCCACGTATTCACCAAATATCTTACATCCTGAAACAGTTTAGCGTCCGCGCTCAACCATCTCGCCACGTCTTTTGGTGTGAGCTGGATGTCGTCAATATCCACACCAACGCTTTGCCCGGCAACCCATGCCAAAAAGCGACTTTGCCAAGGCTCACCCAAAGAAAACAAAGCATCGGCCAAAACGCGCTCTGAACTGGCTTGGGGCGAGTAGTGTACAAGTTCATTCAATCGGCAAGCAGCCATCGAAGTTGGCACTCTAAAACGAGCCGCCAGGTCCTCGACCGACATCGTGACAGCGCTGGTCGTCACCCAGGCGGCGGGCATAAGGAGACATCGCGCAAACAAGTCACTGTATGCACGGGGATGTCCACCCTTTCCACATACTTCCGTAGCCCTGGATGTGTAACAATAAGCAACGTACAGTTCGCGGGCGATGCCTGCCCGCTGGACTTCATCCGGCAACGTAGGATCAACAACGATCAAACGTGAGCCATTGAGACCAGATCGATAGGTAGCAGCATACAACCCTAAACTCAATTCCAGAAGCACCAGGTTCTTGAAGATGGGTAATGGCTGCGCGATCATCGTTCGCACCGGTACCGGGGGCGCCTGCACGCCATAAGCCTGCAGCATACCCCAGGCCAGGCACTCCACGAGAAAAGTATTTTGGACCCGTTCTTTGTTTTTCATCACGTATTCTGGGCTCCAGGAACATCTCACTTAGGACAATCTCTTCTGGTCGGCCAAATCGAGACCCAATGCCGGCCACCACATCAATAAAACTAGGACGTGAACCATTCATACAACTGATATGCAAACTCTTGAATAGAGCTGGCCTCAATCGTCAAAGCGATTTCCTCTTCTACGTCACTGAGGTCAAATGAAGCCAGAACCCGGGCACGTTCGCCATTCAAGAGCGCCTCGCAGAACTCATGGTCAAGCAAAGCTGCGCCAACAAGCGTTTGAATTGCTATCGACGACATCCTATCACCTCCCCGCTTCCGCTCACCTTCGACAATTATGCATTGCGATAAGAGAACGCAACCATCCAGCCATCGTTACACAGAGTTCCCTGGAGATGTTCACGGAGACACACAAGAGTCTCCTCCGTGTGTCTCCATGCCCCTCCGTGTCCCAACGGTTTTTAGATGGTTGGACACCCTCAAACTCTGGCGTTGGGTTGGCTGAGCGCTCCCGCGAATGCCTCGAGCGTGTCGGCCTTGACTGCCATAATCGCTTGTTTCTCGGCCTCCGTGAAGCTAAAGGCATCCAACGCCTCGTAACGCTGCCCATTGAGCAAACGCGTCCGAAAATCCAGGTCGGTAAGAGCGAGCCAAACCAATTCATCAATTCTATGTTTAGACATGACTCACCTTTGCACAAGTCTATTTACGTCGCGCCACTGCCAGCGTGAGCGCTCGGGCACAACAAGCCGTGCATCCCATCGAACGCGGGCGTCGCCACGTCTACGCCGGATGCCGCTGGCCCCAGCACCAATGCCACCATCACCAACAACGCTGCCAAACCCAAGAGCACTTTTCGATACGTCCCGTTCATTTTTTCCCTCCTCAATTGAAACTAAAATCTAGCAAGCAACACACAAGATCCAGGCACTTCTCTAACATAGTCTACGTCGCGCCACTGCCAGCGTGAGCGCTCGGGCACAACAAGCCGTGCATCCCATCGAACGCGGG
>DSAR01000183.1 GCA_011046405.1 Chloroflexota bacterium
GAATCCCCGTATTCATATAGGCGCCGTTGTCGTAACAGACGTAGAGGAACTGGTGCCCGCGCTCCACGGCGCCAGAGAGCGCCTGAAGGCCGATGTCATAGGTGCCGCCGTCGCCGCCGTAGGCGATGAACTTGACGTTCTGTTCGGGGATCTTCCCCTGTCGCACCAGGCTGCGGTAGGCCGCCTCGACGCCGCTGATGGTCGAGGCGGCGTTCTCGAAGGCGTTGTGAATCCAGGGCACACGCCAGGCGGTGTAAGGATAGATCGTCGTCGCCACTTCCAGGCAGCCGGTCGCGTTGGCGATCACCACCGGATCGTCAATCGCCGCCATCATCTGCCGCACCACGATGGGCGCGCCGCATCCGGCGCACAGGCGCTGCCCCGGGGCCAATCGTTCCGGTTGTTTCATCAATTCTTTGGGTATTAGTTTTGTCGCCATTATCTCACTCCCGTACACTCAAATACGTGACCACGCGATCCAACTCGCCGGTCTCGGCCACGTTCAGCATATCCCGGTAGACCGATTCGATTTCTCCCGGCAGGATGTCGCGCCCGCCCAGGCCATACACGTAATCGGCGACGGGCAAACGCACGCCGTGAACAGTCAGGGCGGTTACGATCTCCAAAAACAGGGGACCAACGTTATTCATCGCGCCGAAGGAAATCGAGCGATCCATCACGGCCACAGCCTTGAGATGGCTCAACGCTTTCACGATCTCCTTGGCCGGGAAGGGGCGGAAGAGGCGCAACTTGAGCATCCCGGCCTTTACTCCCTGATCCCGCAGTTGATCGACGACAGACTTCGTCGTCCCGGCCGTCGAATTGGCTACGACGATGGCGACGTCGGCGTCGTCCAGGCGGTAGCCCTCGAACAGGCCGTAGTTGCGGCCGAATTTCTCGTTGAATTCCGCCGCCACGTCCAGCACGACCTGTTGGGCGTTTTCTATCGCCTCGACCTGTTGCCGCTTATGCTCGTAGTAGTAGTCGTAGAAATCGAGCGGCCCGTAGGTCTTGGGATTCTCCAGGTCTAGCAGCGACCATTTGGCATTGTAATCGCCAACAAATGCTTTGACGGCGGAGTCGTCGTAGATTTCCACCCGTTCCATCCCGTGGCTGGTGATAAAGCCATCCTGGCAGACCGCCACAGGCAAGAGCACGTCCGGGTGCTCGCCGATACGCACGGCCTGGAACATATTGTCGTAAGCCTCTTGCCCATTCTCGGAAAACAAAATGATCCACCCGCTATCCCGTATCCCCATGACGTCGGAATGGTCACAGTGAATGTTGATCGGCGCCGAGAGGGCCCGGTTGACCAGGCTCATCACGATCGGGCAGCGATTGGAGGCCGCGATGTAGACGATCTCCCACATCAGGGCCAGGCCATTGGCCGCCGTCGCCGTCATCACCCGCGCGCCGGCAGCCGATGCGCCGACGCAGGCGCTCATCGCGCTGTGCTCGCTCTCCACCGTCACGAATTCGGTATCGACCAATCCATCGGCGACGAACTCGGAGAATTTCTGCACCGTCGAGGTCTGGGGTGTGATGGGATAAGCAGCGACGACGTCGGGATTGATCTGGCGCATCGCCGTGGCGACCGCCTCATTTCCAGCCAAAGCTTCAAATGTGCTCATCACTCTTGCACCTTTCCTTCTTCGATTATGCGAATACACAGGCGGGGATCGTCTCGGTCTAGCTCCTCTCCCGCCTTCTTGATGACCTTGGCGTTCACAGGGCAAATGGCAGCGCAGATGCCGCACCCCTTGCAGTGATCCAGGTCAAAGCCGATCATTTTCTCATTCTCTTTGTCCACTAAAATGCTGGAATCCGGACAAAACAGCCAGCATTGGAAACAGTGAGTGCAATCCGCCTCCCCGTGAACGGGGCGAAAAGCCCGCCAATCGCCAGTGCGATATTCCACAGCATTCCCCGCATCCAGAATCATTCCCCCGATGGGAATGTCTCGCCATCCTTTCTGTTCCATCGTATTCTCCTAACCCTCTTGAACTTCTTTGGCGGCTCGTTTCAACGCCCTGATGTTGGCGTCGACCGCCTCCTTCGAGATCTTCTTCTTGAACCAGTCGCTCAACTGCTCCGACAAGTCGTCAATACCAAAAAGCTCCGTCGCCCGGGCAAAGGCGCCCAGCATCGGCGTGTTGGTAATCTCCCGGCCCATCTCCTCGATGGCAATGTGACTGGCGTCCACGGTGAAGACTTTGCCCTGATCGAAGCCGGTGATGTCACGCACTTCGGCCGGGCTCATCGACGTGTTAACCAGCAACACGCCGTCTTCATCGAGACCCTCAGTGACCGCCACCGTTCCCAGCAGCGTGGGATCGAGCACCAGCACCACGTCTGGTTCTTCGATCTGAGAGTGGATGTGGATCGGGTTTGGACTCAGTCGGGTGAAGGCGCGAATCGGCGCCCCCATCCGTTCCGGCCCGTAGTCGGGGAAAGCCTGGAAATACTGTCCAGTGCCCAGAGCGGTCTCGGCCAACAGCTTCCCGGCCGTGACCACGCCCTGTCCCCCTCGACCATGCCACCGGATTTCGGTCAATTCTGACATCGTGTCACTCCTTCCCAAAATGAAATGAAAGTCTTAACGTCTAAAAATCGTATACACACAGAGTTATAGCTCCAAGTATTTATTTTGCCACAAAACGACGCTTTTCGCCAGTGAGAAAGGCGCCAATTTGAACGTGACATTCGTCACTTATTCGACGGGAGGATTGGCCCTGCCTCAACGCGCTTTCACGGCGATCGCCTACTACGAACCAATCCTCTCAAGCATCGGGCCGGGGCGCGGACGCTCCCTCGCGGATGACGCACAACATCTCCTCGTGGAGACGCCCGTTGGAGACAACGATGTGTTCCCCCGAGAGATAATCCGCCCCGCCGTCGAAATCGGTAACCCGCCCGCCAGCCTCTTGCACCAGCAAAAGGCCCGCCGCCACGTCCCACGGTTTCAGGCGAATCTCCCAGAAGCCGTCGAGCCGCCCGCAGGCGACGTAGGCCAGGTCGAGCACGGCCGCGCCGGCCCGGCGCACCCCCTGGCTGCGCTGGAGGAAGTGATCCAGGCGCGCGACGTTGTTGTCGGCGGCCGTGCGGCGGTCGTAGGGGAAACCGGTCGCCAGGAATCCATCCGCCAGGCGCTCGACCCCGGTGACGGTGATGGGCTGTCCATTCAGCCACGCGCCGCCGCCCGCCGTCGCCGCAAACGTCTCGTCCCGCAGGGGATCGTAGGCGACGCCGACGACCGGGCGCCCATCCTCGAGTAGCGCCAGAGAGATCGCCACGTGCGGGAATCCGTGGGCGAAGTTGTTGGTGCCATCCAGCGGGTCGATCAACCAGATAGGCGGTCCCGACGCGCGCCAATCATCCCCGCCACCCTCTTCCGCCAGGATGCGATGGTTGGGGAAAGCGTCGCGCAAGCGGGAGACGATGCGCGCTTCGGCCGCCTCGTCCGTCTCGGTGACGGGATTGACGGCGCCTTTCAGGCCAACGTGTGAAAGCGCCTGCCGGGGAAAGGCATCCCGCACGATCTCGCCGGCCTCGCGGGCGATGGAGACGGCGGTTTGGAGCACGACCGCGTACTTCACGCCGACTCCTTTGAAGACGATGGCATTTCCATCGACTCGACCCGGTAGGCGTCGGGCCGCCGGTCCTCGTAGACGGTGAGGTAGCGGCGGGCCTTGCGCATCTCTTTCAGATCAACCTGGGTGACGAGGAGTTGCACGTCATCGTTCCCCTCGACCAAGACGTTGCCCCATGGATCCACCACGCAGGAGCGGCCAGGGAACTCGGTCTGCCCATCGTCGCCGACCCGGTTGCAGGCTGCGACGAAGAGCTCGTTCTCCGTGGCCCGGGCGCGGGCCAGGAGGAACCAGGCATCGACGCGCGGGATCGGCCATTGGGCCGGGACGAGAAAGAGCACCGCCCCCGCCAGCGCCATCGCGCGGAAGATCTCCGGGAAGCGCATGTCGTAGCAGATCGCCAGCCCGACCGGCCCCCAAGGTGTGGGACAGAGCGTCGCGTGGTCGCCGGGATACAGGTAAAGATGCTCTTGCATCAACCGGAAAAGGTGCACCTTGCGATAAGATCCCAGCAGCATCCCGTCCGGGGAGTAAAGGACGGCGGTATTCGAGACGCCGTGCGCGTGGCTCTCCAGCAGTGACCCGGAGACGTAAAGACCGAATTCCCGCGCCATATGGGCCATATGGGCGAACCCGCCCTGGCCCAACGGGTCGGCCCACTCGTCGCCGCGCTCTAGATCATAGCCGTGGAGCCACAATTCGGGCAACAGGAAAAAATCGGCGCCGACGTCCCGGGCCTGGGCGGCAAACGCCCGGGCTTGGGCCAGGTTGTCCTCCGGCCGGGCGACCGGCACGTCCATTTGCGCAAGGGCGATAGAGAGCGTCTCCGACTGCGTCTCTGATTCCGAATGCATAAACGACCTCCATCCTTATACAAATTGTATCTTCTCAATAAGTTGGGGAGCTGTGGCCGGTCTCCCGACCGAGCCACAGCGGGCACGGTCAGGAGACCGGCCCGAGCGAGTTTGCCCCGGTTTATTGAGATGATACTACAAATTCTTACTCTAACACCTGCTGCAACTTATCAAGCAATGCATCGGGAGCACCGAAAACGTGGTGCGCTTCGCCGGCCCGATCGACGATCAGCATATGGGGAATGGCCTGCACGCCATACGCCTTGGAGACTTTATCGCTGTTGTCGAACAAGACGATGAAGGTATAACCATTCTCGGACATAAAACTCGCTACATCCTCTGGTTTCTCGCCCATATTGATGGCGAGCACGGTTATATCTTCATATTGCTCGTGTAGCTTTTGCAAGTGAGGCATCCCATCGACGCAGGGCTTGCACCAGGTCGTCCAAAAGTCCAATATCACGACTTGATCTTGAAAATCACTCAGCGTGATCGCCTCCCCAGAGAGGCTGTTCAAGGTAAAATCGGGGGCCTGCCCGGATGTAACGGTCTGGGTCGAGATGCAGCCGACCCAGGTCAGGATAAGCAGGGAAATCAACGTCGCCGCCAGATATTTCTTCAGGAGCATCGACTACTCCTTTCACCTCTGTATTTTACCGGAATTTTCCAGGATCAGTTGCCGGGACGCATCCCCAGCAACGCTTGCACTTTCTTCAACGTCCCTCTCGGTCACCAGAGAGTCCGCGATCGCTCGTCCCACGTTGGTGAGGTGACCGTGAGGGAATTGTAGCACAACCCGGCGAATAGACAAGAAAAAAGAGGCGCCGGTCCTCCCGGGAGGACGTGCACCCCTGGCCTCGCCCCACGCGCTTTTACACTGGCTTCGCACCCTATCCAAAGAACCTTCTTGTTTTGTAAACGTTCGGGGGATTGAACTAACTATGGGACACAGATCGACACAGATTGCACAGATTTTTTCCATCGAGTGCCAAGCAAGGCCTGCTTGATGGCCTCAATCTGTGTGAATCTGTGAAAATCTGTGTCCAATGTTCCCCTGGCATGAACGGTCACCTTGTTTTTTGTGCAAGAATTTTGCACACGAGGCGACTTTATTGGTTCCGGCTCGGAAGCGCAGCGGTTTCGTCCGGGATAGCTCCCCCAGGTACACTTGACTTCTGTCAAGCCTGCATTATACTCGTAAAGCGGCGGGCGCACTCTAGTACATGACGTAGACTCCTCCTGAATCGAGATAACCCCATCTTGGCCAGGGGTTGCGATCACGTCCAGGCCATACCAGATTTGTCCTGGAAAAGTCCAAATATCATCTACGAGGAAACAGCAGTCGTGAGTTTAGAAGCGAAAAATGTATCTCGCTCCTCCTTGAGCGGCCGCCTGCTGGTCATCGTACAGGCAATTTGGGTCTCATTGGCAGCTTTGACCTTTATCACGTTCGCTGTATCCCTCCTGTTCTACTTTCGCCACATCGAATCCCCGGCGACCTTTTACCAGATTTACGTCATCATCTTCGACACGATCCAGGTTCTGGTGTTCTTCGCGGCGGCAGCCGCTATCTTCTGGTACCGTTCCAACGATCGTGTGGTGGCCTTTATCTCCATCGCTCTGTTGATGTTTGGCGCCGCCACAGTCGATCCGGTCGGCATGCTGACGGTGATTGAATCACCGTGGCGGTGGATGGCGCTGATCGTGCAGGGGCTGGGCCTGGGACTGACCCTCGTCGTCCTCTATACCTTTCCCGATGGCCATTTTATACCTCGCTGGACCCGGATACTGACGCTGATCTGGGTCGGATGGCTGATTGCCTGGACCCTCTCACCGATCCAATCCTTCGACCCTCACGATCTGCCACTTCCGCTCCGCTATCTGGTTTTCATGATCGTGGTCGATACCGAAAATCTCAAAGCAGCATTCTCGTATATCCACTATTTCAGCCTGCTCATCATCCTGCTCGGCTGGTTTGGTTCCGGTGTATTCGCCCAGATCTACCGATATGTCAAAGTCTCCAAACAGATTCAGCGCCAGCAGACAAAGTGGGTCGTCTTTGGCGTTACGTGCTCGTTTATTGGATATTTTACCTTTCAATTTCTGTCCAATTTACCCCTGCTAAATCAACCCGGCGTCGCCCGGTTCCTATTTTACCTCCTGGGCAAACCCCTGTCGGTGTTCCTCTTTCTGCTTATGCCCCTCTCTATCAGCCTTTCGATCCTGCGCCGGCGCTTGTGGGACATCGATCCGCTCATCAAGCGCACGATGGTCTATGGCTTGTTGACGAGCGGCGTGACGATCGTTTACCTGGGGCTCGTCTTCTCGTTGCAGCGCTTGTTCCGTCTGCTCACCGGGGAACAATCCGACGTGGCCATCGTCGTAGCAACCCTCGTCAGTGCCGCGTTGGCCCAACCACTTCGTCATCGCGTGCAATCTTTTATCGACCGGCGCTTTTATCGAGAGCGGGTCGACTTTCGCCGGGCGATTACAACCTTCGCACGCGAGGTACGTACAATTATCGAGTTGCCGGAACTGTTACGCGTGCTCGTCCGACGGACGACGGAACTCTTGCACATCGAGCACGGCGCGGTCTTTCTGCGCGACGACGAGGGCAAATTCACGCAGGCAGAGGCCCACAACCTGCCGCCGGGACAGGGGACAAACCTGGCCCTGACCCCCAGTTTATTAGGCCCGCTGTGGAACAGTCACGCGGTCGCCTACCCCCAGGGTCAGACGTTTTCCCTCCTGGTGCCGTTGATCGCTCCCCGCGAGGAGGAAAGTGAACTGGTGGGCATCCTGGCCCTGGGCCCCCGGCTCTCGGGGCAGGATTATGCTTACGAAGATCGGACGCTGCTGATGGGATTGGCGGACCAGGCCGGGACGGCCATTTACGTCGCCCGGCTGATCCAGGAAAAACAAGCAGAGGCCCAACGCCGCGAGGCTGCTGAGCGCCGCCTCGATGCGCATCGCAACTCGCCCGCCGGGCGGGCAGAGGTCTTTGCCCAGAATCTGATGATGGCCCCGGAACGCGTGCTGATCGAGTTACACCGCTTGACTCAAGATGCCGGTCAGGACGCCAGCGCGGCCAGACTACTCGACAACCTGCCCAACGCATTGGACCGCTTCGGCGCGACGCCGTTGGCCAAGTTCGCCGAGGGCTTTCACTATCTGTTCACCAGCCAATTCGAACCTGAGATGTTGCCGGTGGGACTGCGCACACTCATCACACAACTGTCCGAATATCCGGAGGAGGGATTGCACTACGTATGCCCGTGGGATCCTGACAAACGATCGAGAACCGAGCAGACAAGTGAAGGCGCAGGTGAAAGCACTTCTGGATACTTGCTCTACGGCGACCAGACCCTGTCGATCTACCGGCTGTGCCAGGCAGCCTTGGGATCCCAATCCATCGCCCAGATCACTCAACTCCTGCCGTTCCTCCAAGCTCATGCCAGGGAAGATAAACAAGGAGCCGAGCACGAGATGCCGTCGAGCACCATCGTTTATGAGCCCTTCCAGGCCCTGACCCAAACCCTGGGCCACCTCCATTCAGCGGCCGAGGCGCTCCATGCCTACGAGCGGGTCGAGGCCTCCCGGGACAAGCTTTCCTACCTGGTCAGCGCCGTCGAAAGGTTGCGGCACGCCGACCACGTAGCCCAGGCGGAACTCAGCGGCGTCGACCGACCCGTCATCCAGCAAATCGTTGAGACCTGGTTGGCTATCGTGACCGGCGCTATCAGCGAGCTCCAGACCCGGGCTGAGCTATCTTATCAACTGCTCACTCGCCATACCTGGCAGGATGACGCGGTGCCCCTGGTGCTCGTCCTGCGCAACGAGGGCCGGGGGGCGGCGCTCAATGTGCGGGTCAACGTGGTTCCCAAACCAGCCTACACGGTGCTGGACGAGGGGGCCCAGGTTGGGGCCCAGGTCGCGCAACTCGCCCCCGGCGAAGAGGCGCGGGTCGAGTTGCGCGTGCGCCCCCACCTGGAGGATGGCGCCGAGCAATTCCGCGCCCGGTTCGTCATCACCTATACCGATCCCCGAGGGCCAGATCAGGTCGAACATTTCGCCGACGTGGTACGCTTGCTTGCCGGCGACGGCGAGTTCCTGTTCGTCCCCAATCCCTACGTGCTCGGCACACCGTTAGAGGCCGGGTCGCCGCTATTCTTCGGCCGCGAAGACACGGTCGCCTTCGTCCAGGAAAATTTAACCGCGCAGCACCGCAATAACCTGGTGCTGATCGGCCAGCGGCGCACGGGGAAGACCTCGCTGCTCAAGCAACTGCCGGTCCGCCTGGGCGACGACTGCCTGCCCGTCTACCTCGACGGTCAAGCTCTGGGGCTGGACCCGGGTTTGCCGAATTTCTTCCTGGCCCTGGCGACGGAGATCGCCTTTGCCCTGGAGGATCGGGGGTTTGACGTCCCTTTTCCCGAATACGATGATTTCGTCGAAAGCCCGACGGCGGCTTTCGAACGCCAATTCCTGGCCCGCGTGCGCGAGGCGATTGGGCACCGCCACTTGCTCATCATGTTCGACGAGTTCGAGGAATTGGAGACGGCGGTCGAACACGGCAACCTACCCTCGATGATATTCGGTTTCCTGCGCCACTTGATCCAGCACGTAGATAACCTGAGCGTGATCTTCTGCGGCACCCACCGGTTGGAGGAACTGGCCTCCGACTATTGGAGCGTGCTCTTCAACATCAGCCTGTACCGGCAGATCGCCTACCTCGAACAAGCGGAGGCCCTGCGCTTGATCCAGGAACCGGTGGCGGAATACAACATGCAATATGACGATCTGGCCCTGGACAAGATGTGGCAGGTGACCGCTGGACATCCGTACTTCCTCCAACTCCTGTGTCATAGCCTGGTCAACCAGCACAACCGGACAGAACGCAACTACGTCACGGTGGGAGACGTCAACGAGGCGTTGGACGAGATCCTGGCCTCGGGCGAGGCCCACTTCATGTATCTGTGGACCGATGCCCGGCCAGAGGAACGACTGGTATTGGCCGCCCTGAGCCGTATGATGCCGCTCACGGGGCATGCCAAGCCAGTGCAGATCGTGGATTATCTGGCGGAGCGGGGAGCGTCACTGGAGCGCCGCGTGCTCGGCGACGCGCTGCATCACCTGGCCCTGCGCCACATCCTGACGACGAGCAGCGCCGAAGATCCCATCCTCGGCGAATCGTATCGCTGGCGACTGGGCCTGCTGGGCCTATGGGTGGAAAAATACCGCTCCATCAGCCGGGCGATGGAGGAAGTCGCCAGCCTGGATTGAGTAAATGGAAATGAGATCGACGAGAACGAGGTGTTGTCATGGATAACCCCTATATCTTCCGAGGACCGGTGCACGATCCGGCGATGTTTTTCGGCCGGAGACACGAGTTGAACGAAATCGCGGCCTTCCTGCGCGGCAATCAATCCATCTCCATCGTCGGTTCGCGCAAGATCGGGAAGACCTCGTTGATGTTCCACCTGATGCGGCCGGCCGTCTGGCCCGAACTGGGCCTGGGCGAGGATCTACTCTTCGCTTACCTGGATTGCGAGGTGCTGGGAGACAGCAATCACGAGGAGATCCTGGGCCAATTCGCCGGTGAAATCGCCGTCGCGCTCGACGAGCGGGACCTGCCGCCGGAACCGACGTTGGAAAAGGCGGTCGATCAACCCTCGCGGCTGTCCTTCGAGCGGGCCATTCGCCAGATCAACCAACGCGGGTTGCGGGTCATTCTACTCCTGGACGAGTTCGAGCGCTTGAGTCACAATGCCAATCTCGACGTCAATTTCTTCAACGCCCTCCGCTCGGCCGCCGGTCGCTACCGGCTAGCTTTCGTCACCGGTTCGGCCCGCCCGCTGATCCAACTCACCTACTCCGGCAAGTCGCAGGAGATTCTCTCCAGCCCCTTTTTCAACATCTTCGCCCCGCATTTCCTGGGACTGATGCCAGAGGAGGAAGCGCGCCAGTTGATCCGCGAGCCGGCCCAGGCCGCCGGCACGTCCCTGCCGGCGGAGACGGAGGATTTCGTCTACGACCTGGTCGGCGGTCACCCCCTGAGCCTGCAGGTCGCCTGTTTCCACGCCCTCGACACCCCGGACGACATCGCCGAGATCGAGCAGCGCACGATGGCTGAGCTGACGCCGCACTTTCAGTACTACTGGCAAAATCTCGCACCAGAGGAACAGAGCACCCTACGACAACTTTCGAACGTCGCCGACCGGGCCATCAGCGACACGACGCTGCGCGGTATCCTGCGCGACCTGGTACAAAAAAGCCTCCTCGTCCAGCAGCGGGACGCCTACCGGTACCCATCGCGGGCCTGGGAGCGCTTCCTGTCATCCGCCTTCGTCGTCAATCAGGCTGCGCCGGACAACGCGAGGCCCACGCCGCCCGGCGTCGATGGAATATCGACCGGCGCCCACCTGGGGGCTTACGAGGTGCTCGACCTGCTGGGCCGCGGCGGCATGGCGGAGGTGTACCGCGGTCGCCACACGCGCCTCGACCGCATCGTCGCCATCAAGGTGCTGTCGGAACGGATGGCGAGCCAATCCGATTTCCGCCAGCGCTTCGAGCGGGAGGCCCAGGCAGTCGCCGCCCTGCGCCACCCAAGTATCGTACAGGTGTTCGACTTCGGTGACGTGGAAGGCGTGTACTACATGGTGATGGAGTTTATCGAAGGGCTCGACCTGGGCCGCTACCTGCAGGAGACCGGCAGGATGCCGGCGGAGCAGGTGCGACCTGTCCTGCGAGACATGGCTAGCGCCCTGGATTACGCCCACGCCCAGGGCGTCGTCCACCGGGACGTGAAACCCTCCAACGTCATGTTGCGCATCACCGAGAACCAGCCGAGCTTCTGGGAAAGCGACGATTGCTGCGCCATCCTCACCGATTTTGGTATCGCCAAGATTCGCGCCGGCGGAACCGGCGTCACCAAGACCGGGATGATGATGGGCACGCTGGACTACATGGCGCCTGAACAGATTCGAGGGGCGCGCCGGGTCGACGGTCGGGCCGACGTCTACTCCCTCGGCGTGATGGCGTACCGCATGCTCACGGGCAAGTTGCCGTTCCAGGGGGATAATCTCAGCGCGGTGATGATGGCCCACTTACACGAACCGGCCCCCGACCCCCGCTCGGTGGTGCCGGATATGCCGGAAAAAGTCGCGCTGGCGATCGTGCGGGCACTGGAGAAAGATCCTGACGAGCGACACCTAACGGCGGGCGCGATGGTAGAGGCGATGGGTTGATAGGTTGGTAGGTTGGGAGATGGGGATCTGGGTATGGTGAAAATGAAGCATTTATGGCGTAACGGGTCTAGTTCTCGTTCTCGTTCGATGGCGCTGGTTTTGCTGGGCCTGGTTTTAGTCGTCGTGTTGGCAGGGCCGCGGGCGGCCCGGGCGGTCGAGTTCGACGAGGATGGCTTTATTGCCGCCGACGAGGTGATTCACGATGATCTATTCATCAGCGCCAATTCGGTCGTCGTGAACGGCACGATCAACGGGACGCTCTTCGCCAGCGGGGAAAACGTAACCATCAACGGCGACGTCAACGGCGATTTGATCGTTGCTGGCGCCGAGGTTATGGTCAATGGCGCGGTCAATGGGAACGTGGCTTTTATCGGCTTCAGCTTACAAATGAATGGCCCCGTCAAGGGGAGTCTCTTTTTCCTCGGCAATTCTCTGCTCGTTGGTCCTCACGCGCTCGTTGGGCGGAACATCTTCTTCAATGGCTTCAGCGTGGAAACCCAGCCCGGTTCACAGGTCAGGCGAGATGTGAGCATTGGCGGCTACCAGGCGCTGTTGAACGGGCAAATCGACCGCAACGTGAACGGAGACCTGGGAGGGATGGAAATCGGGGGCAGAATCGGGGGCGACATCCAGGTCAAGGTATCTGAACCCGTTCCCTTTGGCTTCCCGAATTGGCCCAGCGTCTCTCGGGTGCTGGGTGGGGGGCTGCACGTGACGGAAGAGGCCGAAATCGAGGGGAATCTGGTCTACGCCAGCCCGGTCGAGCAGTCGGAGGCCATCAAATCCAAGCCCGGAGGCGGCGTGGTCTACCAACCGCTAGTCGAGACGCCGTCAGTGCTCAAAGCCAGCGGGCGCTTTTTCGAGTGGATACTGAAGCGGGTGCAGCATATCGTCACGCTCTTGGCCCTGGGCGGCCTGGTGATCTGGCGACGGCCTAACATGCTGGATCAACTGACCCATTGTGCCCGGCGTAGGCCTCTTCCATCGTTCAGGTTAGGCATCGTCGCGCTCTTGACCGGCGGCGTGGGCAGCGTGCTCCTGGTGTTTTTGACCTTCATTCTGGGGTTGCTCCTGGGGGTCATCGCATTCGGCGAGTTGGCGGGTATCGTCTTCGGCCTGGGGCTTTCAGGGACGTTGTTCGCCACGCTCCTGGCGATATCGATCCTATTGTATGGCAGCAAGATCGTCGTGAGTCACCTGGTGGGCGTGCTGATCCTCGATCGCTTGGCTCCCCAATACAGTCAAAAACCGATCTGGCCCCTGGCGCTGGGCGTGATCGTGTACGTCTTGCTCCGGTCGATCCCGCTCGCGGGCTTGCTGGTCGGCATCGTCGCCACAGTGCTCGGGTTGGGCGCGATGTGGATGGGATTCTGGCAGCGTTGCAAATCCACGTAAGACGTAAAACGTAAGGGGGCTCTTGACGTTTACTGCGCATTCCGATGAAATCGTCCACGTGTTCCGATCATGCCGTCCATTGCCTGAGCGAAGCGACGCCAGCATTGATATGATACCCTCAAGTGCTCGACATGGGCAAGGGAGAATCGGGGGCATGTTCCACCCCATGCCGACCATCAATTCCGATGGATGGCGACCACTCGTTCCGAGCCATGCCGATAGCCTCTCATAGAAGCCGAGATCAGCAGATTATGCAACCAGTTGTCGTGATAAACAAAGCCATTCAACTTGTGGGTCGGCGATGAGTAAGTCTGGGCAATCTTGATAAAGGAGTGCAGAAAGCACAAGATGATTGTAATC
>DSAR01000441.1 GCA_011046405.1 Chloroflexota bacterium
GCGCTCCCTGCAGCGTACGCCACATCTCAGGCGCTTTGGACGCCAATCGAAGCAGTTCATTCGGTTGCCGGGCCTTGTTGAAAGTGGCCAAAAGGATCTTTTGTTGACGATCGGCTCGATCGAAGTCGCCCCCCTCTGAGTGACGGGTGCGAGCATATTTGAGCGCCATCTCGCCATCGAAATGCTGCCAACCGGCCTCAATATACAGGGGATCAAAACCATAGGGATCCGCCGGGTCGCTGGAGGGATAGGTCGGGTCGTTGATGGCCTTTTCCACGTAGACGTCGACGCCGCCCAGCAAGTCGACCATCTCCTCGAAGGCGGTGAAATTGACGCGCACGTAATAGTCGATGGTGATACCAAAATTATACTCCACGGTCTGGACAGCCAACGCTGGTCCACCGCCGGGGTGATCGTAGACCTGGCCCAAGAAATGGGCGTTATTGATCCGTCCCTCTTTGTAACCGGGGATTGGCACCCACAGATCGCGTGGAAGCGAGAGCATACCGGCGCTCTTCGAAATCGGATCAATCGTCAGCACCAAAAGCGTATCGGT
This sequence comes from Chloroflexota bacterium, assembly GCA_011046405.1. GTDB lineage: Bacteria > Chloroflexota > Anaerolineae > B4-G1 > B4-G1 > DSAR01. Next base: position 557 of record DSAR01000441.1, read on the forward strand.
ACGCCATGGGCCCTCTTCGTATTCTCGCTCGTCGATGCCCATGACCAGGACATTGACGCGATTAGTGCCTTTCCATATGGGTATAGTCATGCCACGCTCGTAGACAACATCCTCGGACTCTGGCTGTCTCTCGTGATTTATGGTAAAGTCGGGCAGCATCTCCGATCCCATGGTGAAATCGTATACCTGCCCGAAGACGAAGACGCCGGTTGCACCAGCCACCGACAGAAAGAACATCACCAACAACCCGGTAAATATCACTTGAGAAAGGTTGCTCGAGCCACGTGTTCGCCACCGATTACTTTGCACACCCAACCTCCTGAAAAGTAGCGCTCCATCCACTTTTAGTATCTCATTAGCCACGAATTGCACGAATTAACACGAAAAACCCAAAGATTAGTGACAATTCGTGTAAACCTGTCCTGAGCGTAGTCGAAGGATTCGTGGCGAAAAGTTGAGCACTTGCTAAGCCAACCAGGCGAACTAGCAGAGAGCCTCGCCGGGTTTACGTGAACAAATGCATCACACCTTGTGACTGAGTAGTACCGAAACACGAGCAATGAGATTATATCATATTTACGGGAACTGCCAAAAACGTGCGGGGCTCGTTCTCAACGGAGATTCTCGCCCAGATTGCCAGGAACCCGGATCCTTTTATGGCAAAAAAGCCACGTAGAGCCGGCCGTCACTCAACCCATACAACCGGGCGGTCGATTCGTCCATCACCGCCGCCTCCAGGTTATCGAAGACATCATCCGCCCGGAACTGGGCGCGGAATGCGCCATCGGGGCCGAGTACAAGCACGCGCCCCTGATCGAGCACGTAAATAGCACCACTGCCGCCATTGGGATCGACAGTCAACGCGTGCGCCTGGCTCAAATCGCCCGGAAGATTTTGCACGGCAAACGTGTCCGGTTTGCCGCCCAAGAATTTATGAATTTCGCCGCCGGGGTATAGGAGATAGACGTAACCATCGATAGCCATATCGAGCGCCTCGCGCATTGGCCGAGGCGGCGAATCCACGAAGTAGTTTTCCGGTCGACCGGGATAGCGATCTCCCTGCGGTTGATAGCGCCGAATCTGGTTAGCGTCAGCGTCGAGTACGTATAGACGACCGTTGTAGGTATCCACGACGACGGGTGCCGCCGGCGGCGACTCCAGCGCAAAACGGGATAATTGAATCTCGCCCCCCTCCCCTTCCCAGGCGGGATCATAGGTGACAATGGCGCCATCCTCTTCCAAGATCAGCAGTCCACTCGTCTGCCGTCCTCCCATCGGCTCGACCCAGATGAAGTCGAGCAAAGCGCCGACTGAAGCGCCGCCAATTTCTTGTCCCCGCCGAACGATAAATGGGTTGCCATCCCGCTCAACGACCCCATCGCCGTTCGCATTCAACGTCAACCGGGCGACCCATTCTCCGGCTGGATCGAGCACGAAGATCATCTGCCCATGCGCAACCAACCGACGCGGAACAGTGCTGGGACCGAAATCCCACAGTTGGCGCGTAGACAGGCGAACAATCCCATCCAACTGATCAAGCGCCGACCTCGCCTTGGTCTGCAAGTCGATGGCGACCTGATCGTCCGGTCGCAGCGCCCGGGCAGCGTCGGCTTGCTCTAGCGCCATCTCCCAATGTGAACGGGCAGGCTCGACGACACCGCCGCTCGACTGCGCCTGTTCAATCGCCTGCTTGGCCTGGTCGATGACGCTCTGAAATTGGGATTTTTCGCCGAAGGCCTGGTAGGCCCATATCACGACGATGGCCAATAGGATGGGAATGCCAACAGCTATGGCGATCATCTTCGAAGCATCTTCTTCAGGGACAGGCCGCGAGACAGATCTACTGGGACGACGGGCACCCCGTTCGGGACCAGGCAGCACACGCCGGGGCAACGCCCGCAATCCACCAACGATGACGCCGCCAGCGGCAGCGAGCCCATGGCCAATGGAACCCAATCCCAGACGCGCGCCCTCCCCTACCCGCTCCATCAGATCCGCCCCCAAACCTGGCGTCGATTCCCGGACAATTTCGGGCATCTCTTTATAAGACGCCGGCGGCGGTTCATCAGAAGCCTCTACGATCCGTACGGGAATCTGTTCAACCGGGCGCTCAGTCTCGGGCGGCACTGGACTCGGTTGGAAAAGGTCGATCGGATACGGCGGTGCTTCAGGCATCCTGGGGGCGAGCGCTGCTTCGGCCTCTGCTAACGTCGGTTCTGGTTTCGGTTCTGGCGTCGGTTGTGGTGTCAGTTCTGGCGCAGGTTCCGGACGGCTCCGGACCGTTTCTTTCAGTTGTGACAGTGACTGGAGGAGTTCGCGAGCGGCAGAGGCCTTCTCCAGCGTCGTACAATGCATCAACAAGGCGACGAAATCCGCATCGGCACCAATCTGCTCGAGCCCATCTAGTGTGTCGGTCAACCCCTCGCGAGGGATCACACGGGCGAGACCGCCTTCACCGACAGCCTGCAACAGTGACGAAGAGGCCAACAACAATTTGTCGCCCGGCGCGACAAAGACGTGCCTCAAGCGAACGTCGGCCATCCGGCTCATTCCCAGGGGGGTCAGGGAACTGCCTGGTGACAATCGTTCCAGCCGCCCCTCACTAAAAGCGTAGACCTGGAGGGAACCTGTCTGAACGATGAACACATTGTCGTCTCTCAAGACCGCACAGGTCATTCCACCCACACACCGTTCGCTCGGATCGATGTCTAAGTTTGCAAAAAACAGACGCCGGTTGGCGGCTGCCACCGCTCGCCGCAGCCCGGCAGTGATACTGCCCGTCTCCGACCAATAGATGCGAGCAAAGACTTCGCGCAATTCCCGGTAACGATGAGCGGGGGTCATCCGGGTCAGATCAAGGAGCATAAACAAGCGCTCGCCAGACCGGGACCGAGCGGCGTCAGGCGGCGCGTCTAACGCAGCAGCATAAGGCGCACCAGAGAGGTGAGGCGCGGTCACTTTGTGGCGCGTGGAGTCGATGACTCGCAATGCGCCAACGATAGATTCAACCTGGGGTCTTGCGTTGGCGTGGGGGATCATATCACCTTAACAAAGATCGAAGGCCTTCATTGATTCGGTCTCTAAATGCACCGTTGGGGCAATGTCAAAGTTAAGGGAAAACCAGACTTCGGAAGTTTCAAAAGCGCACCGTCAAATAACATTTCGAGGCCGATCAAGGCTGGTTTTGCTTCCAAGGCCCTTGGCGCTAAACTTCCGAAGTCTTATCTCCTCAATGACATTGACCGCTGGGGAAATTCGACCGGCTTTCTCCGTGATCATTCTCGCTAGTAGCTTCCTTCACCTGACATTATACTGCTATCTCCGCGCTAACGCAACATAGGGGATGCGCGGGTACTTTCACCTTTCACAAACAATCGTCTGACGGGCTAATAAAGCGATAGGCCGGGAAAATTTCCCGGCCTATCAGGTCCCTCGCTAGATTGTAACGCCAGGGCCTAACCCCAATACGGTTTATTTAAGGGGTTATGATGGTTCGTAGTGCGCGCGCTAGATAGCGGCTTTAGTGCGGTTTTAGGAGCGCTGAAGCGCCTACTACGAACAAGCCCCCGGTTTATCTAAACCGTATTGGGCCTAACGATGGGATTCTTGCTCGCTGAGCAAGAATCCTATCGGTTAGGTTGCAGCTTATACCTCGTGGAATTCACCCTCGACGACGTCTTCCTCTTCTTTCCGGTCGCGCCCGTTGCCACCGCCCGGCGCTGGACCGGCTCCGGCGCCAAATCCAGCGGCTCCGGATTGAGGGCCACCAGGGCCTTGCTGTTGTTGACCCTGCTGTTGAGCATACATCTGTTGTCCGATCGCGTAGCTGGCCTGTTGCAACTGCTCGATCAACTGCTTGATCCGGGCCGCGTCGTCGCCCTCCTTGGCCTGTCTCAGTTCCTCGATGACGCTCTCTATCTGATTGCGGTCAGAAGCCGACACCTGGTCGCCCAGATCGCGCAGTGTCTTCTCCATCTGGTAGATCAACTGATCGGCTGTGTTACGCGCCTGGATCAATTCCTTGCGCCGCTCGTCCTCGGCGGCGTGACGGCGAGCCTCGCGCACCAGTTCCTCGACCTCGTCCTCGCTCAGGTTCGTGGTGGCGGTGATGGTGATCTGCTGCTCTTTGCCCGTCGCCTTGTCCTTGGCCGAGACGTTCAGGATACCGTTGGCGTCGATGTCGAACGTCACCTCGATCTGCGGCACGCCGCGCGGCGCCGGGGGAATCCCCTCCAGGTTGAACATCCCCAGGCTGTTGTTGTCGGTCGCCATCGGGCGCTCGCCCTGCAAAACGTGAATGGTGACCGCCGTTTGTCCATCCTCGGCTGTGGAGAAGGTCTCGCTCTTGCGCACCGGGATGGTGGTGTTGCGCTCGATCAACGGCGTCATCACACCGCCCAGCGTCTCCACACCCAGCGTCAGCGGCGTCACGTCCAGCAGCAACACGTCCTTGACCTCGCCGCTCAACACGCCCGCCTGGATCGCCGCGCCAATCGCCACGACCTCGTCGGGGTTCACACCCTTGTGCGGTTCCTTACCGCCGGTCATCTCGCGTACCAGGTCCTGGATCATCGGCATGCGCGTCGCACCGCCGACCAGCACTACCGCGTCCAGATTGTCGGCCGAAACCTTGGCGTCTTCCAGCGCTTTCTCGAACGGGATCCGGCATCGCTCCACCAGGTCCTCGGTCAATTGTTCCAATTTGGCCCGCGTGAGTTTCATCTGTAGATGCTTGGGACCAGAGGCGTCGGCGGTGACGAAGGGCAGGTTGATCTCCGTCTCCATCACGGTCGAAAGCTCAATCTTGGCCTTCTCGGCCGTCTCCTTGAGCCGCTGCAGCGCCTGCTTGTCCTGGCGCAGGTCGATGCCCTGGTCCTTTTTGAACTCGTCGGCGACGTAGTCCACGACTCGTTGATCCCAATCGTCGCCGCCCAGGAAGGTGTCCCCGCTGGTCGACTGCACCTCGACGACGCCTTCGCCCACGTCCAGGATCGAGACGTCCAGGGTGCCGCCGCCCAGGTCGAAGACCAGGATGGTCTCGGCGTCCTTCTTATCCAGCCCATAGGCCAGGCTCGCCGCTGTCGGTTCGTTGATGATACGGAGCACTTCCAGCCCAGCGATCTGCCCGGCGTCCTTGGTCGCCTGACGCTGGCTGTCGTTGAAGTAGGCGGGAACGGTGATGACCGCCTGTTTCACGTCCTCTCCCAGATAGGCCTCGGCGTCGCGCTTCAGTTTGCGCAGAATCATCGCCGAGATCTCCTGGGGCGTATATTCTTTGTCGGTCTGCGGGATGTAGACCCGCGCATCGCCGGAGGGCCCATCGACGATCTTGTAAGGCAGAACCTCACGAGCCTTGGCGACCTCGGGATCGTCGTAGCGGCGGCCCATCAATCGCTTGACCGAAAAAACGGTGTTGTCCGAATTAACGACCGCCTGCCGGCGCGCGGTCTGCCCAACCGGTTGCTCCCCACTCTTGGTAAAGGCTACGACCGATGGACACAGACGCCCGCCCTCGGCGGTCGGTATGACGACAGATTCGCCGCCTTCCATCACGGCGACCACCGAGTTGGTCGTACCCAGGTCAATACCTATAATTTTGCTCATCTTTATCCTCCAATTGACTATTTGCTTCAGTACAAATAACTGCGTTCCGAGTTATCTATCATACTCATTCTCATTCTTAGTCTCAGTGTCAGTATACAACACATTCATCAGAATTAGATAAGAGAAGTATCAACATTTCATTAGAATAGAGCAAAACCCATTGCCTACACAATAGAATGATGTTATAATCTTCCAGGGACCCAAACTTCCAAATTAGCGTTCGACACCAATTCAGGAGGTATCACGATGAACGTCACCAAAACGATGGATCTGACCCAAGCCATGCAGACGGTGAGATGGCTGGATGAAGAACGACGCAAAGATAAAACGAGCATCGCCACGCTGCAGGAGCGCACGGAGGAGCAAGCGAAACGCATTGAGGAGCAAGCCGCCCAGATCAAGGAGTTACAAAAAGCCTTGGCCGGCGTCCAGGGCGTTCTATCAAAAGTCAGCGCGTTCGAGGAAATGGTCTCCAACTACCGGAATGAGCTCTTGCTGCAGATGGACCAGCGGGACGAGACGCGCCGGAAGGAACTCACCGAGTCGGAGCGCCTCCGGCGGATTGAATATGAATCGTTGACCGCCAACGTCAACCGCCTGGAAAAGGAATTGCGCGTCCTGACCCACTACGACGAAGCCATCAACGGCCTGCGCACCGAGAATCAACGCTTGAGCACCGTCTTTCAACAGATGGACGTCGAGGTCACCGACCTGAGTAAACGGCTCGAAGATCGCCTCAAGACGATCCCCCGCATAGAAGAGCAGCGCCGCGTCGACAATCGTCGGATCGTCAACACCGAGCAAGACGTCACCGACCTGCGTGGAAAGTTGAACGCGCTCGAAAAGAAATATCCCCTGCTCGAAGAGACGATCCAGAAACAAAAAGCCCGCATCGAAAAGGCGGTCGAAGAGAGTAAAAAGTACGAGGAACCGATCGAGGAACTGCGCATCTCCGATTTCCAGCGCGAGCAGAAGATGAAACAATACCTGGACCAGGGAGAATTGGTGACCCAGGAACTGGAGAGATTGCGCGGTCAAACCCAGGGCTTCATCGAACAACAACAGGCGGTCAAGCGCAGCATCGACGCCCTGGAAAAATTCAAGGTTCGCATCGAGCGCCGCCAGGACGAAATGGCAGAACAGCAGCGCCTGACCAACGAGCAGATTCAACGCCGGTGGGACGAGTGGCAAATTGCCCGCGAAAAAGAGCAGCAAAAAAGAGAAGTGATCGTCGAAGAAAGGTGGCGACAACAGGGACAGACGAACCAGTCCCACCTCAATCGCATAGAGACCCTCCAAACCATCACCGGCAAACATCGGGAACAACTGAGCGCCCTCTGGGAAAGCCAGCGCGCAAACGCCAACAGCCTCCTCAAGGCAGTCCAGGACGTGTACGAAGCCTTCACCGCCCCCATCGACGAGCAATTGGGCCACTTACGCAGCGAGTCGGAATAGGAGCAATCGCCATGCAAGTTATCGGCACCGCCGGTCACGTCGATCACGGCAAATCGACCCTCATTCACGCGCTTACCGGCATCGACCCCGACCGGCTCCAGGAAGAGAAAGAGCGCCAGATGACCATCGATCTGGGGTTCGCCTGGCTCACGCTCCCCAACGGCGAGTCGGTCGGCGTCGTGGACGTGCCAGGCCACCGGGACTTCATCAAGAATATGCTGGCGGGCGTGGACGGCATCGACGCCGCGTTGTTCGTCGTCGCCGCCGACGAGGGCGTCATGCCCCAGACCCGCGAGCACCTGGCCATCCTGGATCTGCTGGGAATCGACACGGGCATCATCGCCCTCACCAAAGTCGACGTGCTGGTCAATATGGCCGAGGGTGAGGATTGGCTGGAACTGGTCGAGGCGGACGTGGCCGATACCATGGTGGGGACAGTGTTGGAAAATGCGCCCATCGTGCCGGTCTCGGCCCAAACCGGCGAGGGATTAGAGGCATTGACCCTCGGCTTGCAGGAGATTCTGGAGAGCAGCACGCCTCGACCGGACCTGGGACGGCCCCGCCTGCCCATCGACCGCGTCTTCACTGTCAGTGGATTTGGCACCGTGGTCACCGGCACGCTCGTGGATGGTCATCTCGAAGTAGGGCAGGAAGTCGAGATACAACCCCAGGGACTGGCGGCCCGGGTGCGCGGGTTGCAGACACACAAGGAGAAAGTCGAGCGCGCAGATCCGGGCAGCCGGGTGGCCATCAATCTCACCGGTGTCAACAAACGTGCGTTGGTGCGGGGAGACGTGGTCACGACGCCGGGTTGGCTCCATCCAACGGTGCTGGTGGACGTGCAGTTGCGTTACTTGCCCGAGACGCTCCAATCCTACAGCCACGCCGAAACGAATCCTAAGCCTCTGCGTCACAACACCCCGCTCAAGTTCTATTCCGGGGCAGCCGAAACGCTGGCCCACGTGCGCGTATTGGGACAGCAAGTGCTCAAGCCAGGAGAGACCGGGTGGGCCCAACTGCGCCTGCAGGAGCCCATCGCCCTGGTCAAGGGAGATCGCTTCATCGTCCGCCGGCCCTCGCCGCCGGCGACCATCGGTGGAGGCGTCGTCGTCGACCCCAACCCGGGACGCCGGTATCGCCGCTTCCGCCCGACGGTCATCGAACGCCTGGAGACGCTGGCCCAGGGCACGCCAGCCGAGATATTGTCCCAGACGCTGGATCGTCACAGTCCGACGACGGTGCGCGACCTGCTCTCCGAAAGTGGGTTGCCGGAGGAAGAAGCCGCAGCCGAGGCCATGGCCCAGTTGTTGCAGGAAGAACAGGCGCTCTTGTTGACCGCCGACCAGGAGATACCGACCACGCCAGCCCCTAACCAACAGATCGTTTCCCGCACGTGGTGGGCCGAGACGATGGGGGAAATCACACGCCAATTGAACGCTCACCACCAAAAGTTCCCCCTGCGCGTGGGGATGGGACGAGAGGCTTTGCGCAGCGGGCTCAAACTAGACGCCAAGGTCTTCAACGGCGTGATGAACCGGGCCACGGCCGAAGGGCAAGTGCTCGACGAAGGCGCCACCGTCCGGCTGCCTTCTCACGAGGTGACGTTGAGCGCGGCCCAGCAACAAAAGGTGAATGATCTGCTGGCTCGCTTCGAACAGGATCCCTACGCCACGCCATCGTTCAATGAAAGTGTACAAGCCATCGGGGAAGATGTCTTGAACGTCCTGTTGAGCCAGGGCCAACTGATTCAGGTTTCACCGGCTGTGCTATTCCTGCCAGAGACGTACGAAGAAATGATCAACGACATCCGAACCTACGTCGAGCGGGAAGGCAGCATCACCCTCGCCGAGGCCCGGGACCTTTTCGACACCAGTCGCAAGTATGCCCAGGCGCTGTTGGAACACCTGGACGAAATCGGTGTGACCAGACGGATGGGGGACAAACGGCTCTTGCACTAAGGCGTAGGACGTGAGACGTAGGACGCGAGACGTAGGACATCAACGCCACTTCTTCAGCCGGGCGATGATGTCCCGTTCGTAACCGTGTCCCTTGGGATCAAACCACCCGCCCTCGACACCCTCAGGCAGATAGCGCTGTTTCACCCATCCCTCGGGGTAATCGTGGGGATACTTGTACCCCTCGTGCTTGCCCAGCGTGTGTTTGTAATGCTCACGCAATTGGCCATGGAAACGGTCGCTCTTATCGCGCAAGTAAACGGGCGCCGGGCCGGCCCCGTGTGTCTCGATCTCCGACAGGGCCTTCCAGTACGCGCCGGTCGAGTTTGACTTGGGCGCGGTGGATAAATAAAGCGTCGCCATCGCCAGGTGATACTGCCCCTCCGGCATCCCCACCCATTCGAAGGCCTGGGCGCAGGCGTTGACGACGAGCACCCCCTGGGGATCGGCCAGGCCGATGTCCTCCGCTGCCAGGATGTAGAGACGGCGCAGGATAAAGCGGGGGTCTTCACCGGCGGCGACCATCTTGGCGAGCCAATAGAGCGCCGCGTCGGGATCGCTCCCTCGCACCGACTTGATGAATGCTGACACCGTATCGTAATGGGCGTCCCCCGATTTGTCGTAGTGCAACGCCCGTTGTTGGATCGAGTCCTCGGCCACCTGCAACGTGATGTGAATGACGCCATCATCGCATGGAGACGTGCTTTCCACGGCCAATTCCAACGCGTTGAGGATATCCCGGGCGTCACCGCCCGCCACACGGATCAAGTGAGCGCGCGCATCCTCGTCCAGCCTGACCGTTCGTCGTCCGTATCCCCGTTCAGGGTCCTGCAAGGCCCGGTCGATCAAGGCGTTCAAATCCTCATCGGTCAGCGGCTCAAATTGGAATACCCGTGAACGGGAAACGAGCGGCCCAATCACCTGGAAATAGGGATTTTCCGTCGTCGCGCCGATGAGCACGATGGTCCCGTCCTCGATGTGGGGCAATAGGGCATCCTGTTGGGCGCGATTCCACCGGTGAATCTCGTCCACCAGTAATATGGTCCGCTGGCCATACATCCCCCGCCGCTCCTTGGCCTGCTTGATCACCTGGCGCAGGTCGGCGACGCCGGCCAGAACCGCGCTGATCGTCTCGAAGGCGCTGGACGTGGTATGGGCCACGATGTTGGCCAGCGTGGTCTTGCCCACGCCGGGCGGCCCCCAAAAAATCAACGAGGACAACAGGCGATCAGCCTCAATCGCCCGCCGAAGCAGGCGCCCATCTCCCACGATGTGGCGCTGACCGACGAATTCTTCCAGCGTTCGGGGGCGCATCCGGGCCGCCAGGGGCGCTTCACGTTGAATCTGTTGCTTTCGACTGTGCTCAAACAAGTCCATTTAGCCGTCTCGCGATATCGTTCATCGAGCGAAAAGGGTGTACGTACCGGTTATCTGGTTTGCCACGAGAGCCAATAACTGGGGAAAACAGGCAACAATGACGTTGGCCCCAATTGCGCCGGTGATGACCAACGCCGTCAGCCATCCCTCAGCGGGCGCCAATGAGATCACACTCCGATTTTCCTCTGAATCGGGCCGTTCTAAGAGCACGTTCAACCATCGCCAGACCCCGGCCAACATGCCCAGGCTGGCCAAGAGCATCAACAATACCGCCCCTGGGGATTGTTGGATCAACGAGCGATAGAGCGCCCAACGCCAGGCAAAGCCGGCGCTGATAGGCAATCCAGCCGCCGACAATCCACCGATGACGAATACGCCCGTACTCCAGGGCAAGTCCCACCCCTTCCCTCGCAGCGTTTCAACGCCATCTTTACCCCCACTCCGTTCTCGCAGGCCACTGAGGCCGGCAGCCATCAGAGCGAGGCTAAACGGACGGACCATGAGGGAGAATAGAGAAAGTGATAGGCCCAATTTGCTGCTCAATCCCAGAGCAATCAGCGTCGCCCCATTATCGGCCAGGGCCGCCAATCCCATCAATGGCCCCAGGCGCTGTTGAGCGGGTGCAAGGGCGCCTCCCATCGTCACCATCCCCAGGCCGGCCACGAGCATCAGCACGTCGAATTGCGGATGGGCGCTTAGCCAGGGATACGTCTCCAGAAAATCAAACAGCAAAAACCACACAACCCCATTGTTGACGGTGAAAACGAAGGCCCCAGCCAGGGGAACGCCATCGCTGGCGATAGCCGTCACCCAACTGTGAAAGGGGACGACGCCTAGCAGGAGAGCGAAGGAAAAAGCCAAAAGAGTTGCCGAGATACTCAGCAACTCGCTTCTATCGGGCATGATGGCGTAGCGATCCAACAACCAGTGCGCGACCAATACTCCCGGCAGGGCCAACACGGTGAAGGTCAAATAACGCATTCCCCCGCGCGAGGGAGGCGAGTCGGCTCTTTGCAAAGCAAACACCGAAAGCGCGGCAGCAATCCCGATCAACAACACGGCATAGATAAAGGGTCGAATCAGCAACGCGCCATTCAGGAGACTGAGCACGCCCAGCCCCATGGGGAAGAGCAACGCATGCGGCGCCACACGCCACGCCAGGAGGAAGATAGCGGCCGCGGAAAAAAACAGCAAGGCCATCGCAGCTCGATCCCCCAGTCCCAGGGCAAGCTCACGTCCAAACAGATCCACCGTCTCACCCAGTGTGACTTGTGTTCCACCCCACAAAAGCACCGGCCGATCCAAGGGCAAAGAGATGATGCCGATGCCCATTGCCAATGAGGTGCCCGCAGCCAACAACGCCGATAACGTCTCCCACCGCAGGAATACGTACACGATACCGGCCATGAGCAGTGGGACGAGCAGCAACAAAAGGGGTCCTGGGATCATGCCCGATTCTCCTCGCTAATGAACGTCACCTCGGCGGCCCGCAGATAGGCCGCCGCCAGCGCAATCAAAAAACTGACCGCTCCCATCAATCCAGCCACGATCAGGCTAGGCGGTTCCAGAGAGACGTAGAAAAGATCGAATCCCGACAAAAAGGTCAATAATCCCAAGCCCACCTGCATTGGCGTCTCGCTTAGACCGATCAAGAGCAATCCTAACCCAACCATCAGATAGCAGGCCAGTGAAATGTAAAGCGGCATCTCGAACAAGGGGATTCGTAACGCCGCCGTATACGCTGCCACCGAAACCAGCAAGCCGGCCAACAGGCTGAACGAAGCTCGAGCCGAGATCACCCAGCGTTGCCATCGTTCTGGCGTATCCGTCTCTCCCAGGGGAGTCGACGGAAGGACCTCGCTGGCGCGTCGCTCGGTCAAATAAAAGACCATGCAAATCAGCCACCCAATCAGCCCTTTGACAGCGGCCACTTCTAATTGGATCATACGGGTCAATAACAGTGCAACGAAGAAATACTGGACAGTGAGCGCGATAACGTTCAATCGCCAATCTCGACTGACAACCAACAAACCGGCCGTGAGAAAAATACCGGCCACAGCCGGCATGGAGGCCAGGAAAGAGACGCGAGCGAAAAGATCGACCAGCGTTGGCATCAAAAACCACCCCAAACCAATACGAGCAGAAGAAACAACAACCATGCCCAGAGCAATGCCCCGGCTCCCCCGACCAATTCATCCGCAGCCCAGAGTAAGCCCACGCCCCGGCCCAGTGCGCCCATCACGAGATCGAAAAACCACTCCAACTTCAATAAGTCGCCAACGCTTCGCAAAAACTGGGCTCCCTGAAGACGCAAGGCCTCCCC
>DSAR01000495.1 GCA_011046405.1 Chloroflexota bacterium
GTTATATCACACGCCTAATCGTTCGGTTTCCGGTTGATCCACTCGTCGGTCTGGACGCGGTCCTCCGCCTCCTCGATCGCCTGCTGGATGACCTTCTCAGTCTCCGGCTTGAGGGGGGAAGGCTGGTGAGTGGCCAGGATGTCCTGCACGCGGGCCACGGTCCGGTCCTGGAAGGACTGCCCACCCATCATCTCCCACTCCTCGTAGTTGCGGCGATCGCACAGGTTGGGATACCAGAACTCATCCTTGTAGTGACGGCGAGTGTGGGGCTGGCGGAGATAGTGACCGTTGGGTCCCACATCGTGGATCACCTCCACAGCCAGGGTATCCTCGTTCACCTCGATCCCGCGCGTGATGCGGCGGGAGTAGCCAATCGCCTCGTCCATCGCGCACAACTGGAAGACGGAACCGGTCATCGCGCTCTCGGTGTAACCCACGTCGTGGCATAGATCGCCGCCGGTGAGGGCGGAGAAGTAGACCGACATCGAACCCTCGATCATCGCCTGCTCGTCGAAGGTCTTGGAATCGGTGCAGCCGCCCGTCTGCCACAGCGGGAGACCGGCGTAGTGGGCCAATTCGGTGAGCCCGGCCATCATCAGCGGCAACTCCGGCGCGCCGTAAGCCAGGATCATCGAGTTCATATCCATGACCGAATAGACGCCGCCCATGAAGAAGGGCAGGCCCGGCTGGATGGCCTGGGCGATGGTCAGGCCCATCCAGGATTCGGCCGCGCCCTCGGTGATGATGCCGGCCGCCGTCACCGGTGCGGTGCCGCCGGCGATGGGGCACGGGGTGAAGATCAACGGCACCCGGTGCCGGGCGGCGAAGACCAGCTTGTCCAGCGCCTCGAAGGTGCTGACCAGCGGCGAGAGCGGCTCGCAATAATGGACGTAGTTGGGCCGTTGCTCGAAGGCCTCTTGTCCGCCAGCCTCGGCGATGGCGATCTTGTGGATGGCCTCGGAATCGAATTTGTCGTAGGACCAGGCCACGATGGGCTTGCTGGTATTGGGGAACATGCCGGCGAACTCGTAGAGCGCGCCCAGGTCGTGGTGCACGTCGTTGACGGTGCCCAGGGACTCGCAGAAGTCGATGTTGGGCAGCGCGTCGACGACCTTGGCCACGATGGGCACGTCGTCCTTGACGTAGGGCCGGCGTTCCATCGTCTCCACGTCGATGAAATTCGGGCAGGTGGGGCCGGGGCCAAAATGGGCGCGGCCCGGCCCGATGTGAATGTTGTTCTTGGGGTTGCCGTCGCGGGCGAACAGGGTGAAGCTGCGGGGCGCCAGGTCCAGAGACTTCTTGACCAGCCAGCGGGGAATACGCACCCGCTTGCCATCGATCCACGCACCAGCGTCCTTCAAGATTTCCCGCGACTCGGCGTGGTGTACTTCCAAACCTGTGTACTCCAGGACGTGCAACACGCCCGCGAACAGCTCCTCCAATTGATCGTCAGAGAGCATGCGAAAGCGCACGCCTGAATTGACTCGGTAGTTTGTCCTCATTTAGAGAACCTCCTTATTCTCACTCGTATGACTTTAGGCCGCGCCGACGAACTGCTTGGCCAGGTCGGCGGCCGAGGCGGCGTTCGATGCGTAGCCATCGGCGCCGATCTGCTCGGCGAAAGCCTGGGTGACCGGCGCACCGCCGACCATTACTTTCACCTTGTCGCGCAGGCCGGCCTCTTCCAGGGCCTTGATGGTGTTCTCCATCGCGCGCATCGTCGTGGTCAGCAGGGCCGACATACCGACAATGTCAGGATTGAATTCCTTGATGGCCTCGATGAAGCCCTCGGGGTCGATGTCCTTGCCGATGTCCCTGACCTCGAAACCGGCGCCCTCGCACATCATGCCGACCAGGTTCTTGCCGATGTCGTGCAGGTCGCCCTTGACGGTGCCTAGCAGCACCTTGCCGACCATTTCGCTGCCGCTCTCGACCAGCAGCGGCTTGAGGATAATCATCGACTCCTGCATCGTCTTGGCCGAGCGCAGCACCTCGGGCACGAACATATTGCCGGCCTTGAACTCCACGCCGACGTGGTCCATCCCCACCATCAGCCCATTGTCCAGGATCTCCTGGGCGCTCAAATCCTCGTCCAACGCATCATCCGTCAGATCGGCGATGGCGTCCAGGTCGCCTTCGATAACAGCCGTGGCGATTGCTTCCAAAATTTCACTCATCTTTTTGCCTCCTTAACATAACTCTTTCATTCGAACTAAGATATAGCCAGTGTCTCGATCGCGATCCTACATACGCCCTACGCCTCGCGAATGTCGATGACTTTCTCGACCAGCGGTTCGACGACTTGCAACAGCTTATCCTTGGTGATGTCGGTCACCTTCAAGGTGCAACCCCAGTTCGTGGGATCATCGCCTCGGAAGACGTTCAACGCCAGGATGAGGCCGCCTGCCTCGGTGATCTTCGAGCTGATCTGGGCCAACGAGCCCTTGAAGTAGGGCGCCAGGACGGTCAGCCGCACGCCCTTCTCCCGCGCATCGAATAGCTCCAGGAAGACCTTGAAGATGTCGGATTCGGTGATGATGCCCACCAGCTGATCATCGCGCATCACCGGCAACCCGCCGATTTTATTCCTGGCCATGATGCGGGCAGCCTCCTCGATCGGGCAATCTTCGCAGACGGTGATGACGTCCGTGGTCATCACCTCTTCCACCGTTACCTGCGAGAACAGGTAGTTCACCTCCCACACGCTCAATGACGAGACGGACGATGGTGAAGCGTGAAGTAGATCGTGGCGAGTGACGATGCCAACTAATTTACCATTTTTATCGAGCACGGGAAAACGGCGAATGTCCTCGCGTTGCATCCACTCCATCGTCTCCGAAATTGAAAGGTCAGGTTTACACGTGATCGGGTTAGGTGTCATTCGATTAGCAACGAGCATTTTCTCCTCTCCTTATAAGATATCTCTGTTCGTTGTCCATCTCTTTCCAGTCCACTTTTCGGGTTCCGGACACTTCCTCACAATCTACTTACCTTATCACGAATAACACGAATCCTCCGAATTTCACGAACGTTTTTCCACTTTTTAGATTTCTGATTGTCCAATTCAGCACAATTCGCGTCATTCGTCCATTCGTGAGATTCGTGATCTTCCATTACCTCAACGATGTCCGGCAGTGAAGTTCCTAAGTGACGTGTTCCTCGACGAAGGTCTCCAATTGGCGCGCGATGACGTCGTCCAGCGGCGGATCCTGGTGTTTCTCTAACAGTTTCTTCCACCGACGATTGGCCCGGTCGAGGGCGGTCTCGCGCCCCGATTCCATCCACGCATCCAGGCCGGCCCGGTCGCTGAGCGTCGGCGTCCAGAACTCGGTGCGGCAACGTTCGACGGTGTGCATCTCCATCAGGAAGTTGCCCCCTGATCCGACCTTTTCCACCACGTCGTAGGCCAGCGTATCCGGTGTGACCTCGATCCCCCGGCGAAAGCGGCGCACCATGCCGCACATCTCGTCGTCCAGCACGAACTTCTCGTAGGAGAAGGCCAGGTAGGCGTTGAGAATGCCCCCGGCGTGCAGGACGAAATCGACGCCGCTGGTGACGGTGGTCAGCAGGGCCATCATCGACTCGTACCCGGCCTGGGCGTCGGGGGTGTTGGCGTCGGCCAACGAGCCGCCGCTGCGGCAGGGAAGCCCGTAATGGCGGGCCAGTTGGGCATGCGCGGCAATCATCAGCGAGAGTTCCGGGCTGCCGATAGCCAACGCGCCGGTCCGCATGTCGATGTTGGTCGAGGTGGAACCGAAGACGGCCGGCGTGCCGGGGCTGACGAGCTGCGTGAGCACGATACCGGCCAAAAGTTCGGCCGTCTGCAAGGCCAGCGTCCCGGCCAACGTGACCGGCCCGGTCGAACCGCACATCGCCAGCGCGGCGATGACGAGCGGTTGCCGGCGGCGGGCGAATTCCATCAACGCGCCCAACATCTCGTCGCTGTACCCCAGCGGCGTGAGGCTGTTGATCAGGCTGATGGTCACGCAGTTCTCCCGGACCACGTCCTCGCCGAAGAGGATGGCCGCCATCTCCATCGTGTGTTGCGCGCCGAGCCGGCCCGTGGCGCTGCCGATGAAGGGCTTGTCGGAATGGAGCATGTGGGCGTGCAGCATCGCCAGGTGCGGCGAGGGCACGTCCTGGGGCTCGACGAGCAGGTGACCGCTCAGGTCCTGGTTGGGCAAGGCGTGGGCCAGGCGCACCAGGTCGTGATAATCCGCCATGGTCGGTTCCCGCTTGCCCACCTCGTAATCGACGAGGAAGGGGGCCCCGTAGCCCGGCGCGAAGACCGATTGACCGTCGCCCACGGTGACGCTGCGCTCGGGATTGCGAGCCAGGATGGTGAATTGTTCCGGCACCGTCTCCAGCGCCTCCATCACCGCTTTTTCCTCCAGATAGACGATCTGTCCATCGGTCTTGAACCCGTGGGCTTTGAACGTGTCCAGGGCCTCGTCGTCGGGAAAGCGTACACCGATGTTGGCCATGATTCGCATGCTGGTATCGTGGATTTTTTGGATATCCCCAGGCGAGAGTACCTCGCCCCAGTCAGTTAGAGTTAGCATCTTGTCCTCCTGGGTTGGTGGGTCGGTGTGTTGGTAAACCGCTAGACTGGTCAATCGGTGTGTTGGTATGTTGGTTGGGAAGATCACGCCTTAGACACGACGGGATCTGTAAAAAATCTCTGCGGACTCCACGTCTCTGCGGTGTACGTTCAATGCCTGCAGCGACTAACGGCGTCCTCGCAAAATGGTCAGGGGATAACAACCCGTCCCATCCTGGACTCCTTCGAGCGACTACCTACGAACGGCGCGAGGCGATCTTCTCTTTGGCCCAGTAGTAGAGACCGGCCACGCCATCGGGATACAAGATCATCACCAGGACCATCAACACGCCGTAGATGACCATGTGCAGGCCAGGTAGGCCGGTCAAGTTGGAGCGCAGGTACTCGATGAAGAAGACGAAGGGGAAGGCGACGAACATCCCGCCCCACAAGCTGCCTCGCCCACCGATGTAGGCCAGCGCCAGCACCTCTACCGTCTTCGAGGTGTGCATGACGGTATCGGGCGTCAGAGAGCCGTAGTAATGCGCGTAGAAGCCACCGAGCCAACCGGCGAACATACAAGATAGGGCGAAGTTGAACACACGATACTTGGTGGGATTGATCCCCGAGGCTCGCGCAGCTTCCAGGTTCTGCCCGATGGCCTTGAAGGCGAGTCCGAAGTGAGAGCGGGTGACCAAGCGCAACGCGACGTAAACGACCAGCATCATCACTAAAATGATGTAGTAGTAAGGCAGGTTAGCAGTCGTGGGCAATAGGCTCTTGGGGTGCAAGCCCATTGCGCCCCGGGTCAAGCCGGTCAGATTCTTCACCAATCCCAATAGCGCGATACCGACGAACCAGGCCATCACGGCGGCGAAGATGCCGCGCAAGCGCAACGTAAGCCAACCGAGACCCAGCCCCACGACGCCGGCCAGAATGGCGCCGATCCAGATCCCGATCCAGGGGGAAATGCCCGGCTGAACGATCAAGAAGGGCATCTCGTTGGCCAAGATAGCTGACGTATAAGCACCCAGCCCCAGGATAGCGGCGAAACCGAAGTTGACTACACTGATGTATCCGGCGGTAAAGTCGAAGGCCACGGCCTGGGCGGCGAGAAAGGCACCCATGATGAGCCAGCGCACTATGTGCTCCTGATTGAACGGGGGGAACAAGGGCAGAACCGCCACAATTATGAGTAGTATCAAGCCCAGCGGGGACATACCGACCTTTTCCAAAGCCGATGTCACGTTATCCCACAGGCCAGCGTTACTCTGTTGGTCCTTATGATCTGTCATATTTAACCTCCTAGATGCCGCTGTGCGTCTCTATTGTTCCTGGACGCCCTTGACCTCGGAACCGAAAATGCCCGAGGGGACAACCAGCAGCACGATAATCATAATTGCGGTCGGTACGACGTTCTCCCAGGCGATACCCACGAACTGCTGCGTCGCTGTCTGAAGGATGGACACGATGAAACCCCCAACGATAGCGCCGGCCACGTTACCTAACCCGGCCAACATGACCACGTACCAGGCAAAGTAGAGGGGTTTTAGTCCCACCGTCGGGTAGGCCTGGAACATAAACAACAGGCTGGCCCCTGAAATGGCCGCCATTGCGGTCGCCAGAGCAAAGGTCAGCGGAAAGATAAAATTGAGGTTGATGCCCATCATCTGTGCGCCCAGCTCGTCCTGTGAGACCGCCCGAATCGCTCGACCGGTGCGGGTCCGGTTCAAGAAGAACCACAGCACCGCGATGGACAGGAGCGCGATGAAGAATGCAATGATGCGATCGACGGCCACACGAATGCCAGCGAATTGCAAGGGCGGAACGTCCCAGTAGCGCGGAATACCCCGGAAGTTGGGCCCCAGGGTCAGCGTGGTGCCGTTCGTCAGGATGAAGGATATACCCACCGTCAACAAGAAAGCGTTCATCACCCATCCAGACTTCGTCCGCACTCGCAACGGATAAAAAAGCAAGCGTTCCAAAATCACGCCCAAAATCATCCCAGCCACTGCGGCCGCCAGTATACCGACAAAAGGGGCCAGCGCCCCCAGCAGCGCGTTGGGATTGTCTTGCAAATACTTATGGATCGGGGTGAATACGAAATAAGCAACGTAAGCCCCAACCATGAATGACTCGCCGTGAGCGAAGTGGGGCACGTTCATCACACCAAAGACCAGCGCCAGGCCAACAGCCAGGAGCGCCCACATACCACCGGTCACGATGCTGTTGACGACCTGGGATGGATTGGCGACGATGCCGATGACCACGGTCAGTATGATGGTCGCCGCCACAACGATCGACGCGGCCAGATTCTCTTTAATCATGCTGATGATAGGGTCAATGGGACTTGGCGTCTGCTTCTTCCCTATTTCTTCCATCGTTTCCTCTCTTTCGGCATGTTGGCAAACCGGTAAACCGGTATACCGGTATACCAGTATACCAGTCTAGCAGTCTAGCAGTAACTGGTATATCGGTGTAGCAATGCTTAGATACCCAAATAGACCTTCTTGACGTGCTCATCTGTCATCAGTTCACTGCTCGGCCCTTCCATCGCGACCCTGCCCTGCTCGATGACGTAGGCCCGGTCGGTGATCTCCAACGTGGCGTTTACACGCTGCTCGACGAGCATCATCGTCACGCCAGTCTGGTTCAATCTCTTCAGTGAATTGAACACGTCGGTGACCAGATGGGGGGCCAATCCCAACGAAGGCTCGTCCACCAACAGGAGTTGAGGATTCGACATCATCCCCCTGGCGATGGCCAACATCTTACGCTCACCGCCGCTCATTGTGCCCGCCAACTGACGCTCGCGCTCCTTCAAACGGGGGAAGAGTTCATATACGAAATCCAACGTCTCTAACTGCTTCTCCCGATCGCGGACGATATAGGCGCCCATGAGCAAATTCTCTTTCACAGACATATCGACGAACAGATTGAGGTCCTCCGATATATAACTGATGCCCATGCGGGTTGTCTCGTGAGCTGGCACGTTATTGATCACCTGTCCATTGAACAGTATCTCGCCCCCCGTCGGCTTCAATAGCCCGGCAATAGTGCGCAATGTGGTCGTCTTACCGGCGCCATTAGGCCCGATCAAGCCCACAAACTCTCCATCTTCGACGTGGAGCGAGACCTCCCACAAGATCTGGAGAAAGCCATAACTGGCATTGAGATTCTTTAGCTGAAGCAACGGAACCTCCTCTCTTGATTGACTGCTTCCTACAATTGACGTCTAATGGCCCTCTCCCAGGTAGGCCTTGATCACCTTGGGATTGTTCAAGACCTCGTCTGGTGTGCCCTCGGCGATCTTCGTGCCATACTCGATCACCATCACGCGATCGCATATCCCCTTGATGAGGCGCATAATGTGCTCCACGACGATGATGGTAATCCCTTGATTCCTGATCAAACGAATCAGAGCCATCATCTCGTCCAACTCCCCGGGGGTCAAACCAGACGCCAACTCGTCCAACAGCAGGAGCTTGGGGCCGCAGGCCAACGCGCGGGCCAGGTCGAGCCGTTTGAGTTGCACCGCGTTCAACTGATTGGCGGGTGTTTTGGGAGACATCGGGAACTCGACAAATTCCAGCGCCTCCTTAGCGCGCTCATCGGCCGGTTTCGAACTGCCCCCATCGGCGCCAAAGACTGCGCCAACCATGACGTTCTCCAGCACGGTCAGCCGGGGAAAGGGCAACGGGATCTGGAACGTCCGCGACATCCCTCTCTTACACATAACGTCGGCTGGGGCTCCCGTCGTCTCCTCTCCCAAGAAAAAAACCGTCCCAGAACTGGGCGGGAAGGCGCCCGAAATGCTGTTGAGAAACGTGGTCTTGCCGGCCCCATTGGGCCCGATCAAGCCGAAGATCTGATCCTCTTCCACGTCCATCGAGATGCGATTGACCGCCGTCAAACCACCGAAATTTTTGATCACCTTTTCTGTGTGAAGTATCATCTACTTCCACCTCCCTCATAGACAGATGCCTAACGTTTGCGCCGCTCCACGACAAGAACCAGGCCATACCTGGGGGATGGGGCGCGACCGAGGTCGCCCCCATCCTCCTACTTTAAAAGGCGTTATTCCTTAGGTTGCAACGTCTGCTCAGCCCATTCGGGTGGATAAACGACTCGTCCCTCGCCCTCGAAGTACTGGAGGACGGGGAAGATGTAGTAGCCCTTGCCCACGACGGGATCGGGAACATCGTCCATGGTGGTCATATACTCTTCCATCACGATGCCGTCGGTGAACGTCCATATGCCGGTCCAGACGTTGTCCTTGACAAAGTTGTAGATCACCTCGCTGCTCAGTTCACCATATTCATCGTAAGCAGCCTGGGCCACCGCCAGGAAGAACTTGGTGCCGTCGTAAGACAAACCGCCGGATGATGGGCTGGGCGTGATGCCCCAGCGCTCCTCGAAGTTCTCGGCGTAGGCTTTGCCCTCTTCGGTCGCCCAGCCAGGAATCTGGTCGATGACGTAGTTGGACGACGCGCCGGTCAGATCGTACCACTCGCCGACCCAACCGAGGCCATCGGCGATGATCAGGCTCTGCAAACCCACCTCGTCCGCCTGCTTGATGAAGGCCGAGAAGGAAGGAGCCGCCGTGCTCGTGCCCGCGATAACCGCCGGATTCAAGTCCACGAGTTTGTTGAGCAGTGGGTAGAACTCGGTCTGGTCGATAGAGAAGTACTCCTCAGCCACCGTATCCCAACCGGCCTCTTCAAGCTGTTCCTTGATCGCTGTGCCAAAACTGCGGCCCCAGTCCGTGTCCTCACCGTAGATGGCGACCGTCTTCGCCTCGGGCTCCCAGATGCCCTGGTCGATCGCGTCCTCAAGCGCCTGTACGTAAGAGACGCTCAATTTCTTCGGCGTGGGCCAACCCTTGAACATCCAGTAACCATAACGGTCGGGGTCGGCCTCGAAAGTCTCGTTGACGACCTCGGTCGCGCCGAACCCGAAGAAGTGCGGTACCTGATGCTTGGCCGTGATTTCCATGCAAGAGACCGAAACCGAACTGTGCCAGTTTAGCACGCCAGCCTGTATGCCATCCTGCACGACCGCCTGCTCGTAGGCCTGTGACGCCTTCGCCGGGTCAGATTGGGAATCAATCCATACCAGATCGATCTTATAGTGACCGATCTTATAGTCGATCTCCTCCAAAGCCATCGTCGCTGAGGCCTTGAACTCCTCACCGGTGCGCGCGCTGGGCCCACTGAAAGGTCCAAGAACGCCCAGTTTGAAAACTTCCTCTTCTTGCACCGGTTCGGAAGGTTCAGAAGGCTCCTCAGTCGGCGCCGGCGTCTCTTGCGGCCCACAGGAAACGAGCGCAAGAACCATCCCACTGATGACCATCAGAGCCAGTAAAACACGCATTAGCTTGTTCATACTACCTTATCTCCTCCTAAAAGCTATTCACTTTAACTAAGTTGCAGGTGCTAAAACCAACGAGTAAACAACGACTATGAGACAAATCACCTCCTCCCCCTATAACGATGATGGCAACCCTGTTTGTATCTCACCAGAACGCAAAAAAGAGCAGCCGCGCCGAGCGGTCTGCTCCCTCTCCTCGGAAGGTGCAAAACAATGATAGGTGCTCTGGCTTGTTAGTTCCCGTTATAGATCGATCGTCTATCTCTTTGCGCTGATAGCACAAGTATATGATCATCGGGCTAACTCACAGTTGCGGGACAGCGCCGGACTTTCACCGGACTTCCCCTTTGCTCAAAGTAAGTTACGATGCCCTTAACTCACTTTCCTAGATTTCTCTGGCGCCCGTGTCCCTCCTCCAGTGAAGCAGTGGGATGTTCACAAAACGGCTTTGATCTCCCGCTGAAATTCCAGGATGTGTTGTTGGATGAGTTTCTCAGCTCGATCCCCATCTCTTATCTTGATCGCATCCACGATTTCCCGATGTTGTTCTATGGCCTCCCTGACGTCAGTCAGGCGTTCTAGAACCAGGTACCAGAGCCGCAAACTTGGCGCATAGAGACGATTCAACATCTTATTCAGAAACTCGTTGTCGGCCGCTTGGTATAACAACTCGTGAAAGCGATTGTCGCTTTCCATCAGAGCCGCGACGTCATCCCCCGATATACCCTCTAGTCGATCTAGCAAAGCCTCCAGCTTAGCGATCTGCTTCTCCGTCGCCCGCTTCGCCGCCAACCGGGCGCAGAAACCCTCCAAGACGACCCGCACCTCAAACACTTTCTGTAGATCGGTAATGCTGATATCAGCGACAAACATTCCACGTCGAGGGACAATCGTAACCAGATCCTCTTTGGCCAGTTGAAGGAGTGCTTCCCGAATCGGCGTGCGCCCCAGCTCAAGTTCGCTCATCAACTTCTGTTCGTCGATCACCTGAGAAGGAGGAAGCTCTAACGTAATGATTTTCTTCTTGATGAGATGATAAGCCTGTTCACTGAGCCGTCGAGACATTTTTTATGGCCTTTACGGGGGTGCTGAACGCGGGAACGGATGTGATATATCCGTAGTATATTCCAGATACATTACAATTATATCAGAACTCGGGCGGCCTGTCAAGCAATTCGAGAGCCAAATCCAAAATTGTATCGCGGTTCTTTGGGGTAAAAAAATACCTGGCACACCTGTACCGGGCTTTGTCTCTTCGTCTGGCAAAAATTCGCGTCATTCGTTCATTCGTGAGATTCGTGATCTGAAGCGAACCGGATGTCGATCTCCGGCGGGTGACGGAGGGTGCCGAGCAAGGTGGCGTGGCGTGCGACGCCGACCAGGCGGCGTTTCACGTCGTCGGGCACCGGCGGCTGGACGTGCAGCGTCGCCGTCAACGCGCCCACCCGGCGCGGTTTCTCCAGCGCTTCGTAGTGTATCTCCACGCTCAGGTGATCGAACACGATGTCGCGCAGGCGACACGAGTTGGCCACGAACTCACACATACAGGCGCCGACGGCCGCCGCGAACATCTGGGGCGCGTTCAACGCCGTGCCACCTCCGCCACCCTCCCGAGCCGCGTCGACGACGACGGCGTTGTCCTCGGTCGACGCCAGGAATCGCATGCCGTCCACGTGTTGCACGCTTACTTTCGTCGTCATTTTACCTCCCAATCAGGTGTCTCAGTCACCGCGTTGGCGCCGGCGTCTTCTCCGCCCACCAACCTGGCCACCAGCCTGGCCACCAGCCTGACCACCAGCTTGGCCGGCGGCCTCGGAACGCCGGGCATCTCGCCGTGACGGCCGCCACAATGAACGCGAGGATCGCGTCACCCAGTGGCCGATGGCCCGAGCCAGGGTGCTGGTCGCTTTCAGGAGCAGGCCGGCGCCCACGGCGACGACCGTGGCCCCGGCTGTCTCTGCCAGGGGGCTCGGCTGGCGCACGGTGGGCTCCCGCCGGACCGGCTCGGGGATCAACTCGCCCTCTACCGTCTCGACGGGTTGTATGGCGCCTTCCGGGCAGGTCTCTACGCAGGCGCCGCAGCCAGTGCACGTTGCCTCGTTCACGTGCGCTTTGCCGTTCACCATACAGATGGCGCCGGCGGGGCATACGGCGATGCACGCCTCACAACCCCGGCAACGGCTGACGTCCACCCAAACTTTCGTTCGTTCCAAACGTCTCATCTCTCTTCTATCAATCTAATTCAGGTTCAACCTCTGCTAAAAACGTCAACAGTTCTTCTGTCGCGTGCTCCACCAGCACGTCACATCCCGGCAGCCAGCTCTCCGCTTCGATGCGTTGGCGCAGGGGTGCGCACCGGGTCGCGCCAAAGCGTTCCGCGAAACGCTCCCGGTATTGGGCCACCCGGTCGCTGACGAACTGGCGATCCTCTCCGGCGCCCGCCGGGCCGAACAGGCACCCCAGCACCAACACGCCGCCGCTGAGGGCGCCGCACATTTCCTGTTGAGAACCACCCACGCCGCCGCCCAGCCCGGATGCCATAGGAATCCAGGTCGGCTCCCGGCGCCCGAGCACGTGCTCGCCTACGGCGAGCAGGACGGACTGGGCTCAATTGTGGCCGTTGCGCGCCAGGTCGCCGGCCCGGGCGGCGAGCACTGGGATGTTTTTGTTATTGGGCATCACGTTAACTCCCCTGCCAATCGGCGATGGCCTGTCGCAGGGTCTTGACCGCCAACGTGGCACAATGTTCGTTCTCCTCGGGCAGGCCGCCCAACACGGCGATCAGGTTTTCCGGCGTGATCTCTATCGCCTCTTGCCAGGGAAGGCCCTGGACCATCTGGGTCAACCGGCTGCCGCAGGCCACCGTCGCCCCGCAGCCGTCGGTCATGAAGGCGATCTCCTCGATGACGTCGTCGTTCATCCGCAGGTAGAATTCCATCGTGTCGCCGCACCATCCCTGGAAGATGGCCTGGGCGTCGGCTTGCGCCATTCTCCCCACGTTCTGGGGATGGTGGGCCTCGGCGATGACGGTCTCGGAGAAGATCTCTCGCTCTTGCCTGATGATCTCCTGTTGTAAATCGGTCACCATCTGGTCGAAGCTTAAGTTTTCTGCTTTGTTCACTGGTTCTCCTTGTGTTGGTATATTGGTGGATTGGTGGATTGGTATATTGGTATATTGGTATATTGGTATATTGGTA
>DSAR01000317.1 GCA_011046405.1 Chloroflexota bacterium
TTCGCGGGTGGGCAGCGAGCAGTGCATCCCCGGGTGCCCCATAGCGATGCCGTCGCACACGCCGATGGTGTTGAACGCCAGCGGCGTGCCCCCAGCCATCCGCACCCCGGCCTTGACCGCCCCAGCGATGCGGTCCAGGTGGGCGTGGCCGGGCACGATTTCGTTGAAGGTGAAAAATTGACCGCTCCCCAAGCCAACCATGCGAACTAGCAGAGAGCCATCATCCTATCACGAGTGATAAGCGGCACGTCCAGATATAAAGCCGTTGCCGCGATGATCCGATCTGGTAGATCTGGCACTTGCTGGCGAGGGATTTCCTTGACCTTCAGGGATATGTCGTAAACCCTGTTTCTATAGCAAGTGTCGAACTCTGGCGAGGCAGTCTCCGACAGTCGTGGTGAGTCCAGTAGATACCAGATCAAGGCGTGGGACAACACATAGAAAAACCGCACGGCCTGCGGAGAAGCCGTGCGGCTATGAACAACTTCTGATTTGGAACCCTACTGCTTCTTGTTCAGACGCAGCGAGGGACCGCTTCAGGTTTGGCTACAGTCCCTTCACGTGGACGGCCTGCAGCCCCTTGGGTCCTTGCTCGACAGAGAACTCAACTCGCTGGTCCTCTCTTAGGGAACGGAATCCCTCATCCTCGATGGACGTATGATGGACGAATACATCGTCCCCGTCCTCACGGGAAATGAAACCATATCCCTTTGCGTCGTTGAACCATTTGACGGTTCCGGTTTGTTTTTCAGTCATTTGACACTTACTCCTTAAAAGTTTTGAATTTGGTGAAGCAGTAGGGCGGAACAAAAAAAGACGACCCGGTTCCGCAAGCCCAGGCAGTCTTCTGTAGTACAGCCAAAACCTACTTCATCTTAACGTAGGATATTGTACCACGTTGTGCTGAATAAGTCAAATTTCAATCAGCACCACCATCCGCATGCTGATCGGCCTGACCAAGCCCGCGTGCTGGGCCTGGATCTGACGCGCGATCTACGAGGAGAAGGCGAGCCGCCCTCCGGTAAACTATCCAAAGGGATGAAGCGGGCCCTCACCGTGACTGCCGCGCTCGTCCATTGCCTCCAGATCCTCTTCTGGACGTGCCCGCCTCGGGGCTGGACGTGGTCGCCGTCCACGGGTTGCGGGCCCGCTCACCGAGCGGTTGGGCGGGGAAGGCGTGACCATCTTTCTCACCACCCACTACCTGGAGAAGGCCAGGCGCCCGGCCGACCGGGTGGCCCTGCTCGTGGACGGGCAGATCGTGGCCTGCGACACGGTGGCGGGTCTCAAAGGACGGGCCGCGGACAGAGATGCGATGGTGGAGATACGCTACCGCAACTCGCTGGCGACCGAGCACGTTCGATTGCACGGCGACGACAGCACCCCCGGGTTACGGGCGGCGCTGGAACAGGCCGAGGCCTCCGGGCGCGAGGTCGTGAGCATCGACACGGTGCGGCACGAGTTACATGAGGCAGGGTACAGGAAAGAGGAGGGGACGACGATGTTCGGCTTGCTGTTGCCGGTCTTCCTCTTCCTCTTCTTCTCCTTCTCGATCAAGCGAGACATCGGCGTGGAGGTTGGATTGGCACGCTTGCTGGCTCTGACTACCTTCTTCACCGCCTCGTCGGCCGGGCCGATGATTATTCCCCTGGATCGGCGCATCGGCGACTACGACCGCTTGCTGGTCGCGCCGATGTCGCTGGACACGCTGCTGCTGGGCAAGACGCTGGTGGGCGCCTTCTTTGCCAGCGTGGTCTCGCTGGCGCCGCTGTTGATCGGGCTGCTGGCGCTGGGCGTGACGGTGGCCGACGCTGTGCTGCTGCTAATCGGCGTGCCGCTGGACAGCCTGGCCTTCTCCGCCTTCGGCCTGGCCTTCGCCTCGATCCCCACCCGTTCGGTGGGCAACATTATGATGCCCAGCACGCTGCTTCGCTGGTCGCTGATGTTCATCAGCGGCATCTTCGTGCCCCTGGAGGAGATGGCTGGCTGGGCACGGGTGCTGGCCTACTTCTCGCCGCTAACCTATGTGCAGGATCTGATGAATCACGCGGTGTTGGGCCGGGGATTCCTGAATCCCTGGCTTGATCTGGCGCTGTTGCCGATCCTGCTGGTGATTTTCCTGATTCCCGCTGCTCGATTGCATCATCGGGCCAAGGTGCGGGGTGTAGGGAGCTTCACCCCGTGGGATATTGAGGGCGGATATCTTATCAAAATGAGTGGGGTATGGCTGGTCTCTCGGCCGAGCCGTAGCGAGCGCGGTAAGGAGATTAGCCACAGCTCCCCAAATTTGAGAAGATACGAGAACAACAGCTGCCGCGCTGAATGCGACTTTTGTCATAGACAAACAGTCACCATTCTGCTATACTAATGAAAAGCACATATAGTAGAAAGGGGTAAACCAAAATAGGCGAAATATTAACCGAAATCCTCTTCGTCCTCAATGAAGGGCCTTACGGCAACGAGCGGGCCTTAACGCGTTGCGCCTGGCGAAGCGCTCGGACGTAAACGTCAGGTTGTTCCTCATCGGCGACGGGGCGGCCTGCGCCAAGCGTGGGCAAGAGACGCCTAACGGATATTACAATGTGGAACGCATGTTTAAGCAACGACATGCCCGGTCTGGAGATTGAAGGAATGATTCCTAACCTGAAGGTCGATCTACTGGAGCCCGTGCTCTGCCAGGGGTATCCGCGCGCGGATGACTTTCAGGCCCTGGATCGGCTGGCAGACACGGTCGCAAAGCGACATCGCGAACTCGGCCTTGTCAGGTAGCTCGATGTCGAAAAAGGGCATACAGGTTGGCCTCCACTTGCTCGAAGCCTCTCAACAGGCCTTGTGTCTTTTGGTGCGGGCCAACTTCCCTATGCTGACAGACCCCACGTTGATAGAGATGGTGGAAGGCCGCCTCGAAAATCTTTAAGGAAAATCTATGCGCACGCCGGGCACAAGAGCGTCGCCGATTTGCTGCCCGAGATTGTGCGAAGAAAAAGAGCGAATCGGCGAGCAGGTGCAATCTTACAAAGAGACGCACCACATCGTTCTGGGTAAGAAAAGCAAGTAGGAGGCCCCGTGTTCAAAAGCATTCGTGTCAAATTGTTCGCTGTCTTCCTTGGTTTCCTGCTGCTGGGCGTCGGGTCGGTCACCGCCACCTTGCTGTCCGTTCGGGCGCAGAGGGCTGACGCGCGGGTGATCAACCTGGCCGGGCGACAGCGTATGCTGACCCAGGCGATGACCAAGGCGACGCTGGGTATCGCTGGAGACGCCGCGGCGGATTATCGAGCGGAACTGAGTGAGGCGGCTCATCTGTTCGAACGCACGCTGACGGCGCTGCGGGATGGAGGCTCAGCGCCCTACGGGGGCGAGACTATCACGCTGCCGCCCACGACCGATCCCGACATTCGCTCGCAACTGGCGGAGGTGGTCACGTTGTGGGGTCAGTTTCGGCAGAAAGTGAACGCGGTACAGATAGCCGAACCAGGAGATGCCGCCTTCCTCCAGGCCGTCGCCGAGATCGAATCTCTCACACCCGTCATGCTGCAAGAGATGGATCAGGTGGTGCAGCTTTACGAGGCCGCGGCGGAGAGGAAGTTGACCCGCCTGTATGCCATTCAGGCGGTTTTCTTCGTCAGCGCTCTGGCCCTGCTGGCGTGGGGCTATCTCCTGATACAGCGGACGGTCATAAATCCCGTCATCACCCTGGAAGCGGCGAGCCGTAACATAGCCGCGGGGGATCTGGCGACCCCCATCCACCTCGATCCCGCCGCCGGGGCCGAGCTTGGCCTGCTGGCGCGATCCTTCGATGATATGCGTCAGGAACTGGCTGCTTCGCAGTTGGAGCTGAAGCGCTGGGCCGACGAGCTGGAGACCAGGGTGGTGCACCGCACACGGGAGATGGTCGCCCTCTTCGAGATCAGCGCCGAGATCACCTCCCAGTTGAACATTCAGCAGATTTTAGAGTCGATCGTGGACAAGGCCCGTCAGTTGGCGGGAGGAGAGGTGGCCGCGCTCTGCCTGCTCGATCCTACGAGAGGAGGATTGACGGCGACGAGCACCAGCGGGCCAGCGGAGGCCTTTGTCAGGACCGCGTTCGAAGACACTGAGGAAGCCGAGCTTGAGATTATCCGGGCCAGGGAGACGATCAGCCAACACGAGGGTTGTGACTGCCACTTTCTGCGATCTCGATTCAGGCGCAGCCACCTGGCGGTTCCCTTGCGCGCCGGCGATCGGGTTCTCGGTGTGCTCTGTGTGGGACATCGGGAGGAGGGTTGCTTCGACGAAGAGGGGGGACGCCTGTTGAGCTTGCTAGCCAACTCCGGCGCCATCGCCCTGGAGAATGCACGCCTGTACCAGCAGCTAGAGCAGGAAGCTGCCCTGGCAGAGCGGGAGCGTATCGTGGCCGAGATACACGACGGCCTGGCACAGACCCTCAGCTTCTTGAACCTTCGACTGGGGGCCGTCGAGGGATTGATCGAAGATGAGGAGATTGCCCATGTCACTGAGCAATTGGCGCTCATGCGACGCACCGTGGAGCGGACGGGCAAAGAGGTGCGGCGGCTGATGAAGGATATGCAGTCCAGCGTCCATGCCTATCGCACGCTTGAGGAACGGCTGCGGCAGGTGACGAAACGCTTCGTCGAAGAGCGCGGGATGACGGTCGAGCTCAACGTGGAAACGAGGCGACCGCTTCGGGAGCCGCCGGAGATCTCCGAGCAAGTAACGCGCGTGATGCAAGAAGCGCTGACCAACGTTCACAAGCACGCTCCATACAGCCCTGTCACGGTTACCCTAGAACAGCGCGACAGAGAGGCGATGCTATGCGTCCAGGACGAAGGACCCGGCTTCGACACAGAAACGCTGATCGAACGAGAAGGACATTTCGGGCTGAAGGTGATGGCAGCCCGCGCCAAGCGGATCGACGGGGAGCTGGAGGTAAAATCGGCGCCGGGGCGCGGGACGACGGTAACGCTGCACTGGTCGATAACAGAGGGATAGAGAAAGGAGGCGACAGTGAAATCGCTGAGAGTTCTCGTGGTGGACGACCATACCCTGTTTCGAGATGGTCTGATCGGTCTGCTCGCTAATCAGCCTGACATTGAGGTGATAGGTGAGGCCGAGGACGGGCTAGAGGCGTTGGTCAAGGCGAAGGAACTGGGTCCGGATCTAATCCTGATGGACGTCACGATGCCCGGCTGCGACGGCCTGGAGGCCACGCAGCGGATCAAGCGCGCCCTGCCCGAGGTGAAGATCGTCATGCTCACCGTGCACGACGAGGACGAGAAACTGTTCGAAGCCATCAAGGCCGGCGCCGAAGGCTATCTCCTGAAAAGCGTGAACGCCGAGACCCTGATACAGAGGCTGCGCGGCGTGGTGCACGGGGAGGCTGCCCTCAACCGGACGATGGCGGCGCGGATCCTGGACGAGTTCGGGCGGCTGGCCAAGCGGGCGCCAGATCACGATCAGGAGGAGATACCGACCCTGACCCCGCACCAGAAGGAGGTGCTCAGGCTGGTGGCGACCGGGGCGATGGACAAGGAGATCGCCGACGAGTTATCCATCAGCGTCAACACCGTCAAGACCCACGTGCGCAACATCCTGTCCAGGCTACACGCCGCCGGGCGTCACGAGGCCGCCGCCTTCGCCGTACGGGAGGGATTGATCCATCCCAACAGTCGGGAAGGGATCGCCTGAGAAGTAGTTCGACCCACTGCCCACCATCATCGACGTCGTCAGTTTCACCGTCTCGTGGACTGGATATGACGCCGGTTCCGGCATCCAATATTACGACGTCCAGTATCGCCGGGGCAGCGGCGATTGGATCCCCTGGCAGCAGCAGACCATCGCTACCAGCGCCCAGTTCGTCGCGCCAGAGGATGGGTGGTACGGGTTCGAGGCCCGGGCGGTCGATCACGTTGGCCACGTGGAGCCTTTCTTGGACCGGGCCGAGGCGTCGGTCATCGTCGATGCAGAACCCCCCTTCGTCGTGCCCCGGGTCTGGTTGCCGCTGGTGATGAGTAATGAATAGAGGTTGGTAAGGGAGGTAAGCGTGAACGCGAAAAACGAGCGGAAACATTCACGGCAGCACAAAGGTAATGGACACGAGTCGGGAGGCGGACACGCCGAACACGCGAAAATGTTTCGGCGCAAGTTCTGGATCAGCCTGGCGTTATCGATCCCGGTCTTGATCTACAGCCCTACGCTCCAGGATTGGCTGGGGTTCCAGGCACCGGCCTTCCCGGGCAGTCAGTGGGTCACGCCGTTGTTTTCGGTGGCGGTTTTCTTCTACGGCGGGCTCCCGTTTCTGAAAATGGCCGTTCCCGAACTGCGCCGGCGCCAGCCGGGGATGATGACGCTGATCTCGCTGGCGATCCTGGTCTCCTTCATCTACAGCCTAGCCACCCTCGTCGTTGAGGTGGGCGGTGCTTTCTTCTGGGAACTGGTGACCTTGATCGACGTCATGCTCCTGGGCCATTGGATCGAGATGCGCAGCGTGAGCCAGGCGTCGCGGGCGTTGGATGAACTGGCCCAGTTGATGCCCGATACCGCCGAGCGCATTCGCCCTGACGGCGAGACCGAGGAGGTGCCGGTGAGCGCGTTGGAAAAGGACGATATCGTGTTGGTCCGTCCCGGTGCCAGCATCCCTGCCGACGGTGAGGTGAAGGAGGGCGAGTCGGAGGTCAACGAGTCGATGATCACCGGTGAGTCGAAACCGGTCTCCAAGGCGCCCGGCGACGAGGTCATCGGCGGGATCATCAACGGCGACGGCAGCCTGCGCGTGCGGGTGACGGCGACGGGTGAGGAGACCGCCCTGGCGGGCATCATGCGCCTGGTCGAGGAGGCCCAGAAGAGCAAATCGAACACCCAGGTACTGGCCGACCGGGCCGCCGGGTGGCTGTTCTACGCCGCCGTCGGCGTCGCCATCGTCACTGCCATCGCCTGGACGGTGGCGGCCGGGTTCGGCGTGGACGTCGTCAAGCGGGTGGCTTCGGTCCTGGTCATCGCCTGTCCCCACGCACTGGGGTTGGCGATTCCGCTGGTCGTCGCTATCACCACCTCGATGGCCGCCAGCAACGGCATCCTGGTACGCGACCGGCTGGCCCTGGAACGGGCGCGCGAGATCGACGTCGTCATCTTCGACAAGACCGGCACCCTGACCAAGGGAGAATTCGGCGTCGTCGATATGAAGACAGTCGCGGGCTGGGACGAGGAGGAAGCGCTGGCGCTGGCAGCCAGCGCAGAGCAGGATTCGGAACACAGTATCGCCCGCGGAATCCGCCAGACGGCCGAGGAGCGGGGGCTGGCGCTTAGATCGCTCTCCGATTTCGAGGCGCTCAAGGGGCGTGGCGTGCGGGCCACGGTCGATAGTCGAACCGTCTACGTGGGCGGTCCCCGGTTGCTCGAGATGAAATCCACGTCGCTGCCGGATACCCTCCGCCGGTTCACGGAAGAAAGCAGCGAGAAGGGCCAGACGGTGATCTATCTCCTGGAGGAGACAGGTGAAGAGGAAGACGTGCAAGTCATCGCGGCCTTTGCCCTGGCCGACGTCATCCGTCCAGAGAGCGAGGAGGTCGTGCGTCGCCTGCACGAGATGGGCGTCGAGGTGGCCATGCTCACCGGCGATAGCGAGGCCGTCGCCCGGGCGGTGACCGACGAATTGGCCATCGACCGGTACTTCGCCGAGGTGTTACCCGAGCACAAGGATCAGAAGGTGATCGAGCTCCAGGCGCAGGGCAAGCGGGTGGCGATGGTGGGCGACGGCGTCAACGACGCCCCGGCGCTGATGCGGGCCGACATCGGCATCGCCATCGGGAGCGGGACCGACGTGGCGATTGAATCGGCCGGCATCATCCTGGTCAAGAGCAATCCCTTGGACGTGGTGCGGGTGGTCAACCTGAGCCGGGCCAGCTATCGCAAGATGGTCGAGAACCTGATCTGGGCGACCGGTTACAACGTGATCGCCCTGCCGCTGGCCGCCGGCGTCCTGGCCCCAATCGGGATCCTGTTATCGCCGGCCGTGGGCGCGCTGTTGATGTCGTTGAGCACCGTCATCGTGGCCATCAACGCGCAACTGTTGCGCCGCCAGGATATAGTTTCTATCGACAACCAATAGCCATCCAACCCAATTCCAACGTGATGCAACGAACGCCAGCAGGAGTTCCAACCCAGTACGTCGGTTAAGAACTCCTGTTTGTGTTACGATGATATTGATGTTGTGATTTCTGGAGGTTTTGGGGTCTGCGCTTGGCCACACGAAATCCTCAAAATTGAAGGGCTTGGAGGAGGCATGGGGCAAATTATCAGAGATGGGCTAGAGATGGGACGACGAAGGCCGATGTTGATCGTCTTGGCGGTATTCATTGCCATCATCCTGGGCGGTCTGCTTTTGGGCGGGATCTTTGTCATCGCGAGCGATCTCTTGCTGGCGTTGAGGCCTATACCAAGACCGCAATTTGAGCCTAGCGTTCACCTGACACCAAGGGACGTGCGCCCAGGCGAATCAGTTCTGGTCGCGGGAGCCGATTGGCCACGGCAGGACGTCGTTTCTGTGTATCTGGAGGGGGTGTGGGACGGACAGACCGTCCAGCGGTCGTTGACCTCGACGATGGCGGAGGATGGAACGTTCGCTGTTCCGATTTCGTATCCGCTCGTTGAACCTTGGCCCAGGCTGGAGCGTGTGCAGGTCGTCGTCCATTCCTCGGCGACCGGTCAAGAGGTCTCGGTGGACATGACAGTGTTGGCTGAACCTACACCGACGTCCACATTCACACCGACACCGCTACCCACGTCTACGCCGACGCCCACCCCATTGCCAACAGAAACACCCACGCCTACGCCCACGCCTACGCCTACGCCGACGGAGACGCCCACACCGACCCCATTGCCCAGCCCGACTCCAACGATCTCTGGCTGGCGAGGCGAGTATTACGACAACGTAAATCTTGTGGGATCGCCAGTGCTGGTGCGGGATGACGAGGCGATCAATTTTAACTGGGGCGCGGGCTCGCCAGCCCCCCGAATTCCCAACGATCATTTCTCAGTCCGATGGACCCGGAGCTTAAATTTCCAGCCAGGTCTGTATCGTTTCAACGTGTATGCCGACGACGGGGTTCGGATCTGGTTGGATGGGGAGTTGATGATCAATCAATGGCACACGGCCTCGGGCGAGATGTACTACGCCGAACGGGAATTGAGCGCGGGTGTGCACGACCTGCGCATCGAGTATTATGAGGGGATCGGTGTCGCCCGTATCCACTTCTGGTGGGAGCGGATGGAGCGCTTTCCCGACTGGCACGCTCAGTATTTTGCCAATAGGGAGTTGGGCGGCTTGCCCGTCATCGTCCGCAACGATCCGGCGATAGATTTTGACTGGGGAAGCGGAGCGCCATCGGCCGGTATACCGGCCGATTCCTTCTCGGCCCGCTGGACCCGTAACTTATTCTTGGAGGGGGGAACGTATCGCTTTCACGCCAACGCCGACGATGGCATCCGCGTATACGTGGATGATCGGCTGCTGATTGACGTGTGGAGAGACGGTATCCATCGTGACATCACCGCTGAACGTACGCTGGGGACCGGCGAGCACACCTTGCGCGTCGAATATTACGAGGGCGGGGGCGAGGCCTTCGTTCAATTCTGGTGGGAAAAAGTGCACGAATACCCCGATTGGAAGGGGGAATATTGGGACAATCGAGACCTGGCGGGACGACCGCTTTTGACGCGCAACGACGAGCGAATTAACTTCAACTGGCGCACAGGTTCGCCGCCCGGCTTGCCCGACGATAATTTCTCCGCTCGCTGGACGCGCTCGGTTGATTTCGAGACCGGGACCTATCGCTTCCACGTGATCGTCGACGATGGTGTGCGCCTGTGGGTGGACGATCAACTCATCATTGATGCGTGGCGGGATGGCCCGGCGCGTCATCTGACCGCGGATCTTCGGTTGTTCCAGGGTGAGCACGACCTGCGTGTCGAATACTACGAGCACCTGGGCGATGCCCGAATCCACGTGTGGTGGGAAGAGGTCGTCGCCGAAACGTTTCCCGATTGGCGAGGCGACTATTGGGCGAATCGTTCGTTGACCGGCGCACCTGTTTTGACGCGCAACGACCGGGTCATCAGTTTCGACTGGGGCGTGGGATCGCCCGCACCGGCGTTGCCCGCCGACGAGTTTTCTGCCCGTTGGCGGCGTATGGTGTCGTTCGATCCCGATATGTATCGCTTCTATGCTCGGGCCGACAATGGCATTCGGCTGTACGTCGATGGTGATTTGGTGTTGGACGAATGGCGCACGGGCACGGCTGACTCACTCCATACCGTTGACCAAGCGATGCTGGGGTATCACGAGATCGTCGTCGAGTATTACCAGGCGTCGGGGGAAGCAGTGGTCGAACTGTACTGGCGCCCGCTCAGCGAGTGGCCGCCGGGACCCCTACCGTAGATACAGTTTTCATCGTTGGCTCTGGCTCGGAAGCGCAGCGGCTTCGTCCAGGTTAGGGAGCCAGCACCTGGATATCAATTTAGCCAACTTTTTACGCCGAAGTCGCTTTGCTTGATGCGCTAGCTATTTTACCTAAATTTAAGCGTCGGTTCACCGTGTCCAAAAGTAGTAAGCGTTCACCAGGAGACAAAAAACCAGGTTTTTTCACCAAAGAATCGCTTTATCCATCGCAAAGCGGTATCATCTCAATAAACCGGGGCAAACTCGCTCGGGCCGGTCTCCTGACCGTGCCCGCTGTGGCTCGGTTTATTGAGATGATACGTGCGGTGTGAGGGCGAGACGTGTGGCAAGTTGCATAAGGTGGTGATGGATTCACACACCCAGCGGGTGACCGATCTGATCGTGGAACGGGGTTTTTTGCAGAAGACGGATCGCGTCATTCCCGTATCGGTCGTAGGGCGGACTGATGAGGGCTGGATCGATCTCTCGATCGCCAAAGACGAGTTTGAGCGCTATCCCGAGTATGAAGAGGTGAAATTCACCCAGCCGGTGTCTGGATGGGAAGATGAGGAACAGTACAAAGCTCGAAATCGCGTCTGTTGGCACGGTCGCTATCGCCTGGTTTGCCGGGAACCGGTCGTGCCACGAGTCGAGCGAAAGCTTGAAGAGGGTATCGGTGAAGGGCAAGAGACCCTGGGAACCGGTACGCCGGTGCTCAGTCGAGAGGGGACTTTTGGCAAAGTGGACCACGTGCTCGTGAATCCGGCGAACGGCAAAATCACCCATCTGGTGGTGCGACGAGGCATTATCTCTTACTACCCCGTAATTCCCATGGATATGGTCAAGGAGATCAGTGCGGATGGCGTCTACGTCGACGAAGCGGAGGAGACGTTGGAGAATTTACCGCTTTACCGGCAGCGGGACGACGTCGATACCTTGCTTGAATTGCAGGATCGTCTGGAAGAGGCCTCTCCCTTCGATTTGAGTGATGTTCAGGTGGAAGTTGACGATGGCGTGGTCACGTTGACCGGTCGGGTGCGCGATATAGCGGTTAAACGGTACGTCGAGGCGGCGGCTCGCGAGGTCGATGGTGTTATCGACGTCAAGAATATGCTGGGTACCGATACCGTCCTGGTAGCCCGGGTGGTCACTGCCTTGGCGGAAGACCCCCGGACCGATTTGGCTTCCATCGACGTGATTAGTGAACAGGGCGTCGTCACGCTCAAGGGGCGGGTGGATAGCGCCGAGATCAAGGCGGCGGCCGAGGAAGTCGCCTACCGGCAGGCGGGCGTCATCAGCGTGGTCAATGCTCTGGAGGTTGAAGCGGATGACGTGACCGAGTTGATTAGCCCGTGGTTGCTCGGTGCGACCAATCCGTTTCGGGAACCGTAGTAAGCGCTTTGAAGGATGGGCTGGGATAGTTATCTGTGAAACGTCGGTGTTTGTTTTGGTTGTTGATCCTCGCGTTTGTCGTCGTCGTATTCAGCCGGTTTAGCGAGATCGAGAACCTGGTTCGAACTTTATCCCATGGACGGTGGACGTGGGTGGCGGCGGCGCTCTTTTTACAGGCGCTTTACTATCTCGTGTACACGGGGCTTTATCAGGCTGCTTTTTCGGTGGCGGCAGTTCAGAGCCGGTTCTGGGATATTCTGCCGGTGGTGTTCGCCGCTCTTTTCGTGAACGTGAGTGCGCCTGTGGCCAACGTCGGTGGGGCAGCCTTATTCATCGATGACGCTGTCCAGCGAGGGGAGTCTGGGTCGCGGGCGGCGGCGGCCGTCATATTGGCCTTGGCGACAGAGATAGGCACCTTTATCTTGCCGTTGCTGGTGGGGCTTATCAGCTTGAGTTCTTGGCGTGAACTGGCGTTTTACGAGATTATAGGCGCCTTGTTGGTCCTGCTGACGGCCGTCGCCTTGGCCGGCTTGCTGTTGTTGGGGCGATGGGGGCAGGCGCGCTTGCGTCAGTTCTTGACCGCTGTAAGACGCATAGTCAACTGGGCCGTCGATAAGCTCAATCGCCCGGCGCTCCTAAGTGAGCATTGGGCCGAGAACAATGCGCAAGAGTTCGCGGGAGCGGCCGACGCCTTATTCAACCATCCCAAACACCTGGCTTATACGGCGTCGATAGGCTTGTTGGCCCACGGTGTCAATATGGCCTGTCTGTATGCTTTGATCCTCGCTTTCTATCAGCCTGTCGGTTTGCGTGCCTTGTTTGCCGGTTACGCTATGGCGGTGACGTTTCGGATTGTCTCCATCACGCCCCAGGGAGCCGGTGTGGCGGAAGGTGTGATCGCCCTGGTCTACGCCTCGTTGGGGGCGCCCGACGCCCAGGCCGTCGCTATCGCCCTGACCTTTCGCGGGATCTCCATCTGGCTGCCGGTGGTCATCGGGTTTTTTCTCCTCCAGCAGGTTAGAGCATTCAAGGATCGTTGATAGTAACTGCTGCTCAGGCCAGTCCCTTGCTGTGATGGAGAGTGGGGGCCCCCGCCCATCCGCTGCAAACGGACGATAGGCTGAGTAGTTACAAAAGTTCACGGTTTGGCACGATTTGTGTAAAAATTTTAATGCGTACCTCAATTTTTATCCGTGTTCTCGGTGGCTCTGTGCTAAGATGACCTTTTTTGGCTCTCTGGTAGTTCGCCTGGTTGGCTTAGCAAGTGGTCAA
>DSAR01000319.1 GCA_011046405.1 Chloroflexota bacterium
CACAAATCAGCCACGAATTTCACGAATTAACACGAAGAAAAGAAGATAAATTCGTAAAATTCGTGCAATTCGTGGCAAAAAAGCACCGGGCTATCTGCACTCCCCCAACTTGTAGATACGCCCCTGGTCAACAGCGCAATAAGGAGAACCTATGAATAAAAAGACTGTGCGTGACGTAGACGTTCAAGGAAAACGCGTACTGATGCGCGTGGATTTCAACGTTCCTCTCAAAGATGGAAACGTCACCGACGACAACCGCATTCAAGCGGCGCTGCCTAGCATCAACTATCTTCTTGAGCAAGGCGCCGCCCTGATTCTATGCTCACATCTCGGACGCCCCAAGGGCAAGGTCGTATCCGAACTCAAGATGGATCCGGTGGCAGAACGTCTCTCGGAATACATCAAGCGTCCGGTGAAGAAGATGGACGACTGCGTCGGACCGGAAGTAGAAACAGCCGTCCAGGCGATGAAACCGGGCGACGTGATTTTATTGGAAAACACCCGCTTCCATCCAGAGGAAAAAGCCAATGACCCCGAATTCGCCCAAAAGATGGCCTCGTTGGCCGAGTTGTACGTCAACGATGCTTTCGGCGCCGCTCACCGGGCCCACGCATCGAACGTCGGCGTGGCCGAGTATCTTCCCACCGTGGCCGGTCTCCTGATGGAAAAGGAGCTCAAGTTCCTGGGCCAGGTCGTGCAGAATCCAGAACGCCCTTACGTCGCCATCCTGGGCGGCGCGAAGATATCCGATAAGATCGGCGTCATCGAAAGTCTGCTGGAACAATGTGATCGCTTGCTCATCGGCGGCGGTATGGCCAACACCTTCTTCAAGGCGATGGGGTTCGAGACCGGCGACAGCCTGGTAGAAGAGGACGCCGTCCCCACCGCCAGGTCACTGCTCGAGGATTTTGGTGGGCGCCTCGTCCTGCCGGTGGACGTCGTCATCGCCGATGCCTTCGACAACGACGCCAATGCCAAAGTCGTCGCCCCCAACGAGGTCAACGCCGGTTGGCGCATCCTTGACGTTGGACCCAAGACCATCGACACCTTCGAGTCGGCGCTTGGTGCCGCAAAAACCGTCGTCTGGAACGGCCCCCTGGGCGTGTTCGAAATGCCCAACTTTGCTAAAGGCACCTTTGCCATAGCGGAACGCCTGGCCAACAAGGACGCCCTGACCGTCATCGGCGGCGGCGACTCGGCCGCCGCGGTCCGACAGGCCAACCTGGCAAACCAGATGTCCCACGTCTCCACAGGCGGCGGCGCCAGCCTCGAGTTCCTGGAAGGGAAAACGCTACCCGGCATCGCCGTCATCGACGATGCGGATTAAGGAGTGATGATGCGCAAACCATTTATCGCCGGCAACTGGAAAATGCACAAAACGGTCGAGGAGTCGACGGCGCTGGTCAAGGCATTCAGAGAGGCACTGGGCGATTTCAGCGGATGTGACGTGGCCGTCTGCCCGGCCTTCCCGGCCCTGGCCGCCGTGCGCGGGGCCCTGACGGATTCCGCCATTGGCCTGGGCGCCCAGAATATGCATTGGGAGACGCAAGGGGCCTTCACCGGCGAGGTCAGCCCCCTGATGCTGCAGGGGCTGTGCGATTACGTCATCATCGGGCACTCGGAGCGGCGCACACTTTTCGGCGAGACCGACGATATGGTCAACCAGAAGCTGCACGCCGCCTTCGACTACGGCTTGAAGCCTATCCTATGCGTGGGTGAGAACCTGGAACAGAACAAGGCCGGCGAGACGGAGGCCTTCGTCGGGGGGCAGGTGCGCGCCGCCCTCAAAGGGATCACGGCCGAGCAGGCGCGGCAGATCACCATCGCCTACGAGCCTATCTGGGCCATCGGCACCGGCGTGCCGGCCACCGGCGAGGACGCCAATCGGATCATCGGTCAGACCGTGCGGGGGACGTTGGCCAATTTGTACGACGACGACCTCGCCCAGACCGTGCGCGTCCAGTACGGGGGCAGCGTCAAACCGGACAATGCGGCCGAATTTATGTCGCAACCGGAGATCGACGGGGCGTTGGTGGGCGGCGCCAGCCTGAAAGCGTCGGACTTCGCCGCGATCGTGAAGGCGACCCTGGAAAACAGGTAAGCGCCGGGCGCATACAAAACTTGGGGGAGCATCACAAAATCCGTGTTCTTTTCTCTACCTCATACCGTCACCGGCCATGGTTCAAAGGGGCCATACGTGATGAATTGGTGGACGCTATTTTGGTTGGCCATAACGTTAGCCGCGCTCTTGCTGCTCGAGCGTTGGATCCACCGTCACCTGCAAGGCGTGATGCTTTTGCTCACGGGCGATTCGGAGATCGCCGTCGTCCTCTATGCCCTGCCCCTGTTACCCGGTATCCTCCTCCACGAGATGAGCCACGCGCTGACGGCTCTCCTGCTAGGGGTGCGGGTCGGTGGTATTTCCATTCGCCCCAAGCGGGCTGGACAGCGTGTCCAACTCGGTTTCGTTCCCATTGAGAAAACGGACGCCGTGCGGGCCAGCCTGATCGGGCTGGCCCCCCTTCTCACGGGAAGCGCCGTCATTCTCTTGATTGGATACCAGGTCTTCGGCGTACAACAACTTGAGACCGCCTTCGCCACCGGAAATTTGGCCAACGCGATAACCAGCATCTTGAACGCCCTGAAAGCCCGTGACGCCTGGATTTGGGCTTATCTGATCTTTGCCGTGGGGAATACGATGCTCCCCAGCCGATCCGATCGCCAGCCCTGGCGACCGGTCTTGATTTTCCTCTTCGCCCTGGGGCTGCTCATCTGGATAGCCGGACTCGGCCCCACGATTATAGACAGCCTGCAGATTCCCCTCACCGCCGCCCTGCGGTGGTTGACGACGGTGTGCACCATCATCATCGCCATCGACGTCGTCTTTTTTCTCATCATCGCCCTGACGGAGAAACTACTGGAACGCGCCAAGGGGATGCAAGTCGAATACTAACGTCCGCCCCGCACACGTATGTTGAGCTGTGACAAAATCAAGAACATAAAACGCCCGATCTACCTATGCAGATCGGGCGTTTCACGTCTTCCAATTAGACGTGAATCGGTTTTATGCCGATGCTTCCCCATCCTCCAAACTGACTGCGTAATCGAACCCCCTGCGAAAGGCTTTCATATTCAACGCTTCTGTACCCTTCGGCACGCTATCCATGACGGCTTGCTCCATCGCCTCGCTAGAAAGCTCCTCCGTCAAAGCGGTCAAGGCGCCCAACATCACGATATTGGCCACGACCCGCCGGCCCAGTTCGTCTTCGGCGATGCGTGTAGCCGGAATCGATACAGCGCGTTGAGCAGCGTTCTCGTCCAG
The DNA here is from genome assembly GCA_011046405.1 of Chloroflexota bacterium. GTDB lineage: Bacteria > Chloroflexota > Anaerolineae > B4-G1 > B4-G1 > DSAR01. The sequence continues at coordinate 3,323 of DSAR01000319.1, forward strand.
GTCGACCAGGTCAGCATCGATCAATAACAGACCTCCGTCCACCAGTTCATCGTGATACTTGGTATAGGCCGCCTGAGACATCATCACCATTAAACTGGGCCGAGTCACGTGGGGATACAGAATCATTCCATCGGAGATAACCACAGCGCTACTGCAGGCTCCGCCCCTGGCCTCCGGGCCATAGGAACGGGTCAACGTGACCTGCCGGTCGCTATAAATTGCCACAGCACGCCCGACAATTTTTCCCGACAGAATGATTCCCTGACCGCCGAAGCCCCCCAGGCGTATTTCAACCTGTTCGACATCATCACGCGCGTCACGCACCTCGAGCGGGGTCTTGTACGTGAGGGCGTTTTCCACGCTGGCCTGCTCTGGGGAAGCCAACTCCACCGAAGGCCGGTATTGCGTCTGAACCGTCTCGCTGTACAACTCGCGCACCCGATCCTGGAAGGTGGGGTGATCCACCTCCACGAACTCGCCGCAAACGATCTCTCCGCCAAAGCCAATATCCACCTCCCAGGGCTTGACCCCGTGACGGATGACCGCGTTCTCGTGATAATAGGCCATCAAGTCGCTGCCATATACACGGCGATTGGCGCGTCCATAGGCGGTCGGGCAGGGAGAGATCGCCTCGACCACGCTAAAGCCAGGCCGCCGGAGCGCCTTGTAGATCGACTGCTCCAGGCGTCGGGCGTGGAGCACCGTCCAGCGGGCCACGTAAGTAGCGCCGGAAGCGGCCGCCAGGTTAGGGATGTTGAATGGATGCTCCAGATTGCCCCAGGGGGCCGTGCTGGCCCGCGCCTTGGTCGGCGTCGTCGGCCCCACCTGCCCGCCCGTCATCCCGTAGATAAAGTTATTGACGCAGATCACGGTGATGTCCATATTGCGTCGGGCCGCGTGGATGAAGTGATTACCCCCAATGGCGATGAGATCGCCATCGCCGGAGAAAACGACGACTTTCAAGCCCTCATTCGCCAACTTAAGCCCTGTCGCGAAGGGAAGCGCCCGCCCGTGGGTCGTGTGAAAGCCATCCAAACGCATATAACCGGCCACCCGCCCCGTACATCCAATGCCGGAGACGATCGACACTTTATCCAGATCGAGTCCGGAGCGCATCAACGCGCTGGTGAAACAACTCAAGGCGGTCCCCAACCCACAACCCGGACACCAGATGTGCGGCAAGCGCTCGGTGCGCAACAAATGATCCATCGGGTGCTGTTCGATCTCCTCCAACGTCGGCCCATCCACTTGAGCGTCCGTCACCCGCTCGGTTTCCATCATATATTTGCGGATTTGTTGCTCCATATCCGCATTCTCGTCAGCCTCTAGCATCGGATAATCTTCCCCGTAAATCTCTATCGGTCGTTCGCTATCTACAGTCACTTCGCCACCTCGCGAATCGCATCTAAGATCACGTCCGGCTTGTGGATGTCTCCGCCGGGATGGGGCACCGATAACACCCGCGCTCGCCCCGCCACACATCGCTCCACCTCCAGCACGATCTGCCCCATATTGATCTCCGGCACCACAAACGCCTTGACCTCTCTGGATAATTGGCGTATGCGCTTCTCGGCGAAAGGCCAGACGGTCACGAGTTTGAGCATTCCGACGCGCAAGCCCTCTTTCCGGGCCGTCTCGACGGCCAAGCGAGTGGGACGGGCCGAAATACCATAGGCGACAAGCAGCACATCTGCATCCTCAACGCCATCTTCCTCGATATCGATGATGTCATCCGCGTTATCGAGAATTTTGCCGATCAATCGGGGGATCAACTTCTCTTGCTGAGCCGCCGTCACCACTGGGTAGCCGCGCTCATCGTGCGTCAAGCCGGTCATATGGATCCGGTAACCAGAGCCAGCTACGGGAAACGGGGGCACGCCATCCGCTTCAGGGGCATAATGCAGGAACTCGTGCCCTCTGCGAGGTGGCTCTTTCGGTTTACGCCAGGGATAGATGGGGATCTCCTCCTGCGGCGGGATCACGACCCGTTCGAACATGTGCCCAACCTCTTCGTCAGCCATGATAAAAACGGGTGTGCGGTATTTTTCGGCCAAATTGAAGGCACGGATCGTCAAATCGAAAGCCTCCTGGGGTGAAGCCGGCGCCAGCGCGATGATCTCGTAATCGCCGTGTGAGCCCCACCGCGCCTGCATCATATCGGACTGGCTGGTCGCGGTCGGTAGACCGGTGGAGGGCCCGCCCCGCTGGACATTCACCACGACGCAGGGGGTCTCCGTCATCACCGCCAGACCAATGTTCTCCAACATCAGGCTGACGCCGGGCCCCGAGGTAGCGGTCATCGATCGCGCACCTCCCCAGGCCGCACCCACGATCGAGTTCATCGACGCCAGTTCATCCTCCATCTGGATAAAAACCCCTCCCACCAACGGCAAGCGCGCAGCCATCCGCTCGGCAATCTCGCTCGCCGGTGTAATGGGATATGCGCCAAAAAAACGACACCCGGCGCAGATCGCGCCTTCGGCAATGGCTGTATCCCCATCCAAGAAAAACTTACCCTCCAACATCGCAGATCCACTCACGCTGCTCCACCTCCCTCTTCTTCTAGCTCCTTGACGTACATACAAAACTCTGGACACAACAATTCACACAATCGGCAGGTCACGCACTGTTCCGGTCGAATAACGTCGGGAAGGTGATAGCCTTTTTCATTCGTTTCCTCAGACATCACCAACACGTCCTTTGGGCAGTAACGCACACAGAGGCCACACCCCTTGCACCGGGATGGAATGATGTGCATCTCCCCATGCGGAATAGAAAATTTGTCGACGTCAAGGGGTATACGCCAAAGTTTCATAGCCGACCTTTCATATGATGCGGGAATTAGCCTATCTTCAAAGCGGGTCTTTCTAGACGATGTATGATTGCTCATCATCAATCAACGGAATAAGTCAAGCGCGCCAAGGCGTCCTTGGACTTCCGCTCGACCTCGCTGTGGATACTTCGGCCATGAGCGTCCATCGTCACCACCACCGGGAAATCCTCGACGCGGATGACCCAGAATGCCTCCGGCACGCCGAATTCGTCTTTTTTGTGGACCGCGACGACCTCCTTGACAGCGTCGGCGATGAGTGAGGCCGCCCCACCCACGGCGTGGAAATAGACCGCGCCATACTCGCCACAGGCCTGCAGGGTATCAGCCCCCATGCCGCCTTTCCCAATCACGCCCCGCAAACCGAAGTGCTCAATGACCTCGGCCTCGTAAGGCTCCTCGCGGATCGACGTCGTTGGTCCGGCGGCGACAAATTCCCACCGGCCGTCGTCTTCACGCTGTCGAACCACCGGCCCGCAGTGGTAGATCACGCTGCCCTGCAAGATCTCCCGCAGCGTTTCGTATAACGCTTGCTCACTGGCAGGCACGTCGTCGGTGCGGACGAAATGTTCGATCATGTACTTATGCGCGGCGTCGCGTCCCGTCACGATCACGCCGGAGAGATTGACCGTGTCCCCTACACGCAGCGCGCGAATATCCTCATCAGAAATCGGTACAGTCAAATTGTAGTTAGCCATCACTTGTACTCCACTTCTCCAACCAGGCATGCTTGACGATTCGCATCCGTCTGCAAGATCATGCGCGCCCGCCGGCAGGCCCAGCACATGTAGGCCACGCTGACGAAGTAACAGGCGGGCAGACGATGGTAGGCGCCGACCTTCACGCCCAGAACGCTCGTCTCCCCCCCAAAGCCCATCGGTCCAATGCCCAATTCGTTGCACTCCCGCAACAACGTGTCCTCCAATTTCGCCAACTGGGGATTTGGGTTGACGTCACTCAATGGTCGGAACAATTGCTCCTTGGCGTGGACGAAACCGGTGCCCCGGTCGGCGCCGATGGCGATGCCCAACACCGCCGGCGCGCATCCCTTGCCCTGGGCCTGGTAGACCGCGTCCAGGACGACCCGCCGCACGCCTTCCAAATCCCGCCCGGCCTCCAGGGGCGAATACGGGAGCTTATACTGCACGCCGACGTTCTCGCTGCCGCCCCCCTTGAGGAGCAAATCCACGTGCACGAAATCCTCGTTCCACGCCTCAAAGTGGAACGTGGGGAACCCAACCCCCAGGTTATTGCCGCTATTTTTCCCGGTCAGGGAATCGACGGCGTTGGGCCGCAGGTAAGCGCGCCGGGTGGCCTCGGCTACCGCTTCCTCGATCTGGCTCCGTAGCGACTGCGTGCTCACGCCGGGCGGATGGTAAATGTAAAAAATCGGCACGCCGGTATCCTGGCACACCGGCGTCGAATTGGCCCGGGCCAGGGCGACGTTCTGCAAAATCGTGTCCAGGGCCCCCTCGGCTGCAGACCCCGCTGCTTCCTGGTCCCTGGCTACTTTCAGCGCCATCTCCACGTCGGCCGGTAGATCGGTCGAGGCCCGGCGGACCAGTTCGACGAACGATTCAAGCAACGGATGTGCTTGATCAGCTTGATCAACGTTTTTCATCTATGCCCCCTATGACTATCATCCTTTAACAACACCTTACTCCTTCGATTCTCCAATATCCCATTCCGGGCCCTCGTCATGGAATACTGTCACCTCCAGCTGCGTAACCCGCGACTCGACCTGGCGTAATTCGGCGAAGGTGGCCCAACGCTCGCGGGCAACGGCCTCGGATTCAACGAATCCTTTCTCGGCCAAGCGCTGCTCTAACAAAGTTGAGCTATGCTTCAACTCATGCACAGCAACCTCTAAACGCCCTACACGACGTTCCAAGCTAGCGACCTGCCGTTCCAACGCTTCCATTCGCTGTTCCAATGCAGCTACTCGCTGTTCCAACGCTTCCATTCGCTGTTCCAATGCAGCTGCTCGTTGTTCCAGCGCTTCCAATCGCTGTTCCAGCGCAGCCAGACGCCCCTCGATCCGCTCCATCCAGCGCCGGGTCTCTTCGTAATCCTGCGCCATGCGGGCGACGAAGGGCTCCAATACCTCGTAAACCGCCTCTTTGATAATCTGCTTATCAGCTTCATTCATCGCACATCCTCCTTAGTTTGGTCCCACCACCCATCGCCCGTCGACGAGCAGTTGAACGGCTGCTCCATCCCCGCTCGAGGTGGGTGTAAAGCGCCCGGGAACCAGTGAGCCGCGCACCGTCACCGCCATCCGGCCCAGTTGATCCCAGGCCGGCATAAAGGCGTCGTAGGTGAAGTACTTCGTCTCGGCGTCGTAGGCGTCTATCAGGTAGATACCGCCCTCGTCATAACCCGCGGCGATGAAGGTATGCTGCCACCGCACGATCACCGACGTCTCGCCATCGGAGGAAACCCACGTCTCACGACCCGGCAACTGCATGCCATAGGTCGCCCAGATCACGACAGGCCGCCCCGAGGCCAACTCGGCCTTCAACACATCCAAACGCCAGGCGTGATGGGCCTGGGCATCAAATCCCAGGCTGCGCAAAGTCGCGGCCAGAGGCCTGGCATAGACCCCATATCCCACCGGCGGCATGCTGCCCGCTGGCATATCGACGTCGCCCAGGAATCCACGGTGTGGGTTATCCGACCTTGGCAGCCGATGAAAGAAGTCGCCCTCTGAGAAGGTCGCCCCCCAAAATGCAGCCATGTCGGTCGCCGAACGAGATTCGCAACTGAGGTTACGCTCCTGGGGGTACGCCACGACGCCCTCCACCATCACCGATGGCGGTAGTTCATCGTTGGCCAACGCCCCCCCCACGAAGACGTGTATGAATATGAACAAGAGACCCAAAACAACAGCAACCTTACGCACCCAATCACCCAACTACCCAATCACCCAACGCCCGAGCGATCGACCGAGCCTCCTCGACCGCCGTAGGGGCCGTGTCGAAAACGCCCGTCCCCCGGATGTCAGCATCCATCAACTCCTGATTGGCCGAAAGATACCCCAGCGTGGGGACGGAGCTCTCCTCCTTCATAAACACCCAGTCGCTTTCGCCCCGCACCTTGTTGCCCACCGCATACACGTGCTGGATCCCGAGATCGTTGGCCAACTTCTTGACGCGGGCCGCCGTCGTCAGGCTGCGCCGGCCAGGCTCGATGATCACGAGTAACACATCCACCGCTTGGGCCGTCGCGCGGCCCAGATGCTCCACGCCGGCCTCCATGTCCAGGATCATCATCTCGTCCCGGTAAAGCAGTAAGTGGGTCACCAGGGCCTTCAACAGCGCGCTCTCCGGGCAGATACAACCGCTCCCGCCGATGTCGATGGTGCCCAGGCGCAGGAAACGGATTCCCCGGTGGGATACGCTGAAACGCTCCGGGATGTCGTCCACGCGGGGGTTCAGCTTGAAGAAGCCGCCGTACTCCCCTGGCCTGGCCCCGGTGCGCTCGAAGATCAGGTCCTCCATCTCCGAGATCGGCGTCACCTGTGCCTGCAAGTCCGGCGGAAACCCCAACGCCTGGGCCAACCCGCCGGCCGGGTCGGCGTCGATGGCGATGACCTCCTGTTCCTTCGGGCGGGCTTTTTCGGCGTAGATGTGGGCCAACAACGCCGAGAGCGTCGTCTTCCCCACCCCACCCTTCCCGCTAATGGCGATCTTGTTCAACTTATTGCCCCCTGCATTCTTTACCATCTAAAATCTCTCCAAGTTGTATGGTCACGCCTTCTTGAAACCATTCGACCTATTTACCTCTCCCGCCTCCCCCGAGCAGTTCGGCCAGGTCATATTCTGGACGTCATTCGTCCTCTATCCCAGGATCAGTTTTCTTCTTCATCAGACGTATTGTACCATACTTCTTCTGATTCTGGCACTTACGCGCATAAGATCAAGCCAGCGCCATCCCGAGGAACTGCGTGATGTCCATCACCCGGACGCGGACCCGGTTGGCGCGCGCCGCCTTGGAGAGGGTGCGCACGCACTGGGGACAGGCCGAAACGAGCACCGTCGCGTCGATTTCCGCCGCCTGGGCGATTCGCTTGGCAGCTACCTCCTCCACCAGGTCAGGATCGAACGTCTCCAGGTCGCCGCCTCCGCCGCAGCACAGGGCGTGTTCCCGCGATTGCTGCATCTCGACGAAGGTGAACCCCGGCACGCGGCGCAGGATCTCGCGCGGCGCGTCGTAGATGCCGCCCTTGCGCCCCAGGTCGCAGGGGTCGTGGTAGGTAACCACGCCGGTTCGCCGTGGTTCCTGCAACTCCAACTTTTCCTCGGCGATCAAGTCGCGTAGGAGCTCAACAGCGTGCACGACCTCGAAACCCAGGGACTCACCCAGCACGTCGGGATAGGTGTGATGCCACATATGGTAGCAGGAAGGACAGGTGGTGACGACCCGGGGCACGCCCATCTCACGCATCTGCTCCACGTTGTGACGCATCAACGTCTCTGCCTGTTTCAACTGCCCCGCCATCATCAGGGGAAATCCACAACACTGCTCGTCGCCGCCCATGGTCGTGAAATTGACCCCGCTCCGGCTCAGGAGGGTGGCGAAACTCTGGGGTATCCCGTAACTCATGGGGAACATCGCCGAGACGCAGCCCACGAAGTAGGCCACGTCGGCGTCGCTATCATTGACCAGGCCTTCCGGCTTATTCTCCGGGGCCAAATTGTCAGTCCAGGCCAGCCGGGCCGCGTTATCCTCGCCAGAGACGTTGTAATGGGTGGTAATCCGCTCGCCCAGCATACCCAGGGCGCGGACACCCTTGCGCAACGCCTCATCCTCGAACGCCTCGTCTCTGGCCTCCGGTTCGGCCGCCAGGTACCGCTCCTGCATCACGTGCTGGCGCATGACCTCCACCAGCCGGCGCACGCTCAGGTCGTGAGGGCAATGGGCCGTGCACGTATCGCATCCCAGGCACCGCCAAATACTCGCGTCGCCCGACAACATATCCTCCAGCCCAAACTGGGCTATGCGCATCATCTGGGCGGGCCGGTATCGCATCGCCGGGACGGTCGGGCAGCCGGACGAGCATTTCTCGCACTGGTAACAGAGATAAACGTTCTCGCCGCACTCCGCCTGGACAAACTTGGCCATATCTGATTTGAACGTTATCGCCATAAGTTTTACTCCACTTCTGGACGAGGCAGCAAGCCGGCACCCTCGACGATGGGCTTGACTGCCGCCTCCCACTCGACCGCCATGATGTGCACGCCAGCGACCCCCTCGATCTCGCGCAACTCCTGGATCTGCTCGATGCAGATTTTGATCCCTTCCTGACGCCGTGCATCCCGGCGGGCTTTCTTATCATCCTCGGGTATGCCATCGGCGGCGGCGCTCATCCGGTCGACGTACTCGTCGCGCACGATCATCCCCGGCACCTTGTCCCGCATGTAGCGCGTCATGCCCACAGACTTCAGGGGACCGACGCCGGCCATGATATAGACCTTCTCGTGCAACCCCATGTCGACCACGCGCTTCATATACTCCCGGAAACGGGGAATGTCGTAGATCAACTGGGTCTGGATAAAATCGACCCCGGCTGCGATCTTTTTGGCCAAGCGATAGGGGCGAAAATCGAAGGGATCGCCGAAGGGATTCGCCGCCGCGCCGATGAAGAAACACGGCTTCCCAGCCTTGATCGCGTCACCGCACTGGAAGACCCCATCGTCCCGCATATCCTTGACCATGCGGATCAACTGCACCGAATCCAGGTCATGCACGTTCTTCGAGGTGGGGTGATTGCCGAAACTCTGGTGATCGCCGGTCAGGCACAGCAGGTTGCGCATGCCCAGGGCGTACGCCCCCAGCAGATCGGCCTGTATCGCGATGCGATTCCGGTCGCGGCACGTCATCTGCACCACCGGTTCCAGACCTTCTCGCATCGCCAACACGCCGGAGGCGATGCTCGACATACGAGCGACCGCCGTCTGGTTATCAGTGATGTTGACGCCATCCACGATCCCTGTCAGCAACTTGGCCTTGTGAATAACCTCCTCCGGATCGGCGCCCTGGGGCGGCCCCAGCTCTCCGGTTACGGCGAAGTGCCCGGTTGCCAGTACTTTCTCCAACGTGCTGCCCGATTTATAACCGTTTGTTCTCTCTTCTGTCATCATTCACCTCACTCCGCTTCTTCTTCCGCCAACAGCAGGTCCTCGCGCACGATCTTGCGCGGGCCGCCGTCGCGACTGCGCTCCCAATTCTTGGGCGGCTGGATCTCCAACAATTCATCCAAGCGGCCTAAGGCCATCGCGCGATCCCAGATCAATTGCCACGCACAGGGAATATCCGGATCGACCTCGCACACGTTATCCTGCGATCCGCCACACGGCCCGTTAAGTAACTGCTTGGAACACCGGGCGATGGGGCAGATTCCCGCCGTCAGCCCTAACACGCAATCGCCGCAAGCCTGGCAACGCTCCTCCCAGATGCCCTGCTCTTCCGGTAAGCCCAGAAACGTCGTATTCAGCCCAGGCACCGCGATGGTCTCTGGGAAACGCTCATTCATCGCTTGCACACCGATCCCACACGCCAGGCTGAGAACGACGTCGTATTCCCCCAAACGTTCCTTCAAGGGATCGATGTACTCCCATTCACACTGACGCTGGACCGTGATCTCGTCCACCTCTAGTGAGTGTCCGTCCAACTTGCTCTTCATCCGCATCGCCGAAGCCAAGATTCCCACTTCCTTTTCGCCGCCGGCAAAGCAGACGGTCACACACGTACCACAACCGGCGACCAGGACCTTCTGGGCCTGGCCCAACAAGTCCATGATCTCCGCCAATGGCTTCTGTTCACCAACAATCATCATATCCTCCTTGGATTACAATCAACAGCTATCGGAGCCCAAATGATTAGGCCCCAATTGGCGCACTTTTTCCGTTATCTCTGTCACCGTCTCGGCGAATTGCACCCC